>NZ_JAUBRJ010000154.1:0-3261 GCF_036701805.1 Microcoleus sp. N3A4 | reverse complement strand
ACTTTTCTATATATTTGTTCAGATATTTTCACTGATTTAGCTATTGATTTAGCATAGTAAGTAAGGAAGAACCTAAAAAAAAAGGGAAAGCTAACTATTCAATGTGATGAAATGCGGTCATTCATTTGTAGGAGACAAGGGTAACAAGCAGTGGAGTTGGTTAGCAATTGATGTGTTGACTTTCATAGATTGTAGGAGTATATATTGGTAAAAGAGATGAACAAGAGTGCGAGGGGATTGTGGGATTCACGTGCGGGCAGTTCCAGAGTCAATGTGCTGTCAGTTATACAGACTTTTGTCCTTTCTTATGGAATAGTTTTTCCTAAAAAAAGACACAGAGCTGTAGGAAAGGATACTGGTCAGACCAACTATATAGAAAGATTTAATGATACCGCGAGACAAAGAATATCTCGATTGGGGAGAAAGACTCTTTCCTTCTCTAAAAAACTCTCCAATCATATCGGCAGCTCTTTGGTATTTTATTCATGAGTATAACGCCAGTTTATCTATCAATTAAAACCATTAATTATACTGACTGTGCAGGACTACCACCCAAAGAACGCATTTCAGTAGAGATGGTATTTCGTGGATTATATCATTTTTCCCGCTCTTTGTTAAGGGGGAAAATTACAGATGCAGTCACCTACTTAGTCGAGCATCATCAAATGTTGGGTCTGATTAAACAAGAGCGAAAGTGGCACCCTTGAGAATGCTGCTGTCGATCAAGAAATTTGGGAGTCAACTGCTTAAGTTGACACCAATGGGCATTGCCGTGTCCCTACAGGCACTTCGATCGCGGGTTCGCGTCATAAGTGCAAGTCTTGTAGTTTTAAGCTAAGGAAAAAACGATCGTGAACGACAAACAGCATCATCAAAACCCCGACTCCACTCCAGAGCAATCTAGTTCCCATCCCCTCGTCACAAGTCTTGGTGCAGCAGGCGGTGGTGTTGCCGGTGCCGCAATTGGGGGTTCAGTCGGTGGGCGCGTAGGCGCAACGCTGGGAGCAGTGGCGGGGGCGATCGCCGGTAGCATCGCCGGAAATGCCCTCGCAGAAGTGACCGCAGAAGTAGCTGAGCAGGTCAACGAGGCCATAGGATTGGACTTGGGAGCCGATAACCAGGAGATTGAGTTGCCCCGGCACTACTCTTGGGATGAGTTACGCGCTTTATCCAAGCCCCATAGCTAAAAACTAGGGGCTTGCGTCCTCCGATTCCCGATCAGGATTTCTGGTCTCGATCGTCATGACTTAGCATATTCAGCAATTTTTTGGCAACTATAGCGCCCACGACTACTCCACCAACCACTTGAGCAACCTTGACAGCTTGTTTTACCCCATCACCAGAATTGATATGTTCGTGGAATATCTCGTCTTTTAGCCAGTCTGTAGTGACTTTGAAGTTATGAACCGGAGTTGGCAATAGTTCTAGATAACTGCCTTGGCGAATCAGATGACCGACTTCGCCTGTCACTTGAAAAACATCGTAGATGTTAGCAGCACTATTTTCTAACCCTAGTTTGAGGAGAGTTCCGCGTAGGTTAACTTGAGCTGGTTTTAGCTCATGTCCTAAAGCGATCGCTTTCAGATTATGCGCGATCGCAGCTCCTTGCTGATAGGCTACTTGGGCTGTGGCAGGCAGAGGTTTCGTATCCTTGTGTGGTTCAGAGGAGTAAGATATGAGTTCGGGATGCAGTTCTAGATGCTCGTACTCGCGACCCTCAACCGTTGATGATTGTACGTCCACCGCACAATCACCACCCGCAAAAACTTCGGGAAAATCGGGTAACTGCAAAGTAGGAGTAACGTGAACGCGACCATTTTTATCGCGGTGTTCGTCGGGAATTGGCAAGTTTTTAATCAGTGGATGTGTAGCCGTTCCACTTGTCCAAATCGTGGTGGATGCTAATAGTATCTCGGACTTACCATCGCGCTTATATTCAACTGAATCTTGACGAATAGCCGTCGCTTCTGCTCCCGCGATTAACTCCACTGGTACAGCGCGTTTTTCCAATTCCTGCTCGGCGGTTTCGCGGAGATGACTGTTAATATCACCCTTGAGAATTTCGCTACCGTGATTGATTAGTACCACCCGAATTTCTTGAGGATTACCTCCCAATGCCTCATACCAGTGAGGTAGCAAATCGGCTAAAGTAGCTGCCATTTCCACACCACTTGGACCTCCACCGATCGCAGCTACAGTTAGCAGCCGACGACGTTGTTCGGGGTCTTCGATTTGAACGGCTCGCTGTAAGCAGTCGCGCAGGTGGCGATCGAGCGCGATCGCATTTTCTTGGGTGCGAAAATCAAAAGCATAGTCTTTGGCACCCTCAACGCCAAAATAGCCCGTAACGCTACCTAAACCTAAAACTAAGTTGCTGTAGTTGTAGCAGTCCCCGGAAGTTAATTTGACTTCCCGTTCATGGAGGTCGATCGATTGAACCGTATCTTGCACAAAAATGATACCGCTATCCTCGAGCAGTTCCTTAAAAGTTGGTACAACTTGATTAGCGTCCATCTCGCCGCTAAAATACTCGTAAAGTAAAGGCTTAAAACAAAAGCGTTCAGAGCTATCAATTAGGATGACGCTTCGAGGATAGTGTTCGTGCGCTAGATGCAAAGCTGTAAACAGACCAGCAAAACCACCACCAAGGATGACAGTCTGATAAATTGGGTTGTTCATACAATCATTTTTCTCCAGTAATTGAGAGTACAGTTGACAGTTGACAGTTGACAGTTGACAGTTGACAGTTGACGGTGAATCGAAAATCGGAGCTGCAACGCAAGTTCTGCTAAGCTGCTGTGCATCTAATTTTACAGTCAATGTTTCTACAATTATTGTGGGACGGGCAGGAGAGCCCGTCTCTGTATTCAATTTAGATGCGTAGCAGCTTATTTAATGAAAAAGAAAGCAATTAATGCCAAGCTGAGAAAGATAGCGAGCAGAATAGCGTGTTCAACTTTCGGGCTAATAATCTTGACAGCCATCACTAAACTAACCGCCAGGAGGACAACGCCAACGTCCACAATAGTTTCTCCGCGTTGGTCAATTAGCGGATCTTTTTGAACTGATTCAGCAGCAGCGAGAAAGTAAATTGCGATGATTCCTGCTAATTGTTGATTTAGCCAATTCATAAAAAAGCTCCTTGAATTTGAGGGAAAAAGGTAAAAATGCCTGGGGTTATAGCTGTAACCCACATTCCGCAGTTCTGGCTTTAATGACTAAGGATTATCATACATTCAGTGTAGGAAAAATATCTGTGCC
>NZ_JAUBRJ010000153.1:0-3267 GCF_036701805.1 Microcoleus sp. N3A4 | reverse complement strand
CTACTACAGCATCTCCGGCTACTTCGCCATCTCCGGGTGCTTCCCCAGGGGGTTCGCCTGGTGGGGGGAGTTCCAACCTGATTGACTGACAAAAGTTTAATTAGCCCAAACTACAGTGATAAGTAGGTAGGTGGGAAAATTTATCTTTATGTAACGAAACATTAAGTACCAGCATTGGAGTTAAATTTAACACGTTGTGTACGGTAGTTTCCTCTTTCTCCTCTAACTTCTACTCCCTGAATTACGGCGTAGGCGAGATCTAATTCATCCTCAAACAAATGTCGCAGCTAATTCATCTTTTTTAATGTGTTGCCACTCTAATTCGATTGGATTCATTTCAGAACAATACTTGGGTAAGAAAAAGGTAACTGCTCACCGCAACTGCGTTGCGGTGTTGCCAATGGAGGCTCATAGCTGGGCTGTGAGCAAGCTCCGTCAGGATTTGAGCCAAATAGGCAAAAATAGAGTATAGTAGCTTCCATGCTAAAACCAACTGCACTGACCAGCGAATCATGTGAGATAGCCATTGCCGTAGAGCAGATGGCTCAAGCAATGCTGTCGTTAGCAGAATGGCTACTCAAGCAACAGCAGCAGCTCAAACAGCAACAACGAAAACTTCAAGAAAAACAGCAGTTGATAGAAGAGCAGCAACGGGTGCATCTCACTTTGGCAAATACATCAAATTGAAAGTTGACCATTGAGATAAGCACAGCGAAGAGCAAGGATAGACGAAACGTTCTCAATATTCCATTGTGCTCCCGATATTTTCACCCTTAATCCAATGCGTTTAATTGTTGATTCAACTGTTCCCGAACCTATCGAACTTATGGATTCTTCTTTGTAGTATTGGTAATTAACTATTCGGCAGCGATGGGTCTCTAAATAATTGCAAAACGTTTTAAATGCTTGACCTTTAAAGTCTTTAAATAAATTTATAACTTCATCAACTTTGCCTTGCCATAACATATTTTCTGCTGATTTCAATCGTTTTATTGAACCCCCTACCTTGTAGAGATTTTCTTGTTCGATGATACCAATCTAAGATTTCTTGTCTTTGTTCATTATCTCCAATTTCTTTAAATATATTCCAAATCCCGGCATGACCATCTCAACCGACAATACATAGGGTGTAGTAATTTTTGGCTATTAGTCCAATCAATTAAGTCTTGATTATTTTGAAAAAAGGCTCCCGAATAAACATTATCTAAACACACCGCTTTATAGTCTTTCCAGTAACAGCTCTCGCCCTTGGTTTCGTTACGTAGTCTAACTTTACCACCATCCAATGTAATTTCTTTGACTCCTTGTTTAGATGTAGGCAATTCAAATTCTTGTCGATTGACTAATATGAGTAATGTACTGTGAGAAATTTTGATCCCCGTAAATTTTTCCAAATCTTTTTCTGCCCTTTGATAAGATTCGTTAGCAGTGATTAAAAGACAGCAATTTTCCATCAGTGGACTCAATTGACTGTAAGCTTTTAAGCCAAAATATTTGGCCTGATTATCTGTAATGTCGAGCGAGCCGATTATTGATTTTATTTTCCGGGGTTTTCCTGTTTTAATTCCTGATACTGCTGAAAAAAAAAGTTACCTATTTCTGGACCAACTTCTGATAACATTTTCTGACGGACTGATGTTTCTATACTTTCAAAACTTTTTAACTCGGTTGGCTCTGTATTTCTGTAAAGAATTTCTGCTACCGCTTTTAAGTGGGCTTTTAGCTGTTGTTGGTCTAAAGGTGTCATTTTATTTACCTCATCTTTATTTGACGATTTTACTAGCTTTTTCATTTTAACTCTTTTTTGACACATTCGCAAAAGTGAGATGCACCCTACAATTTATACCAAATTAGATGAGCTTACCCTGCTTTGACAACAAAACTGCCGATACTCAGAAAAATTTTCCTCCTGAGAGAAAGCTAACAGAAGTGGCAGATATCGCTTGTATTCAAAAAAGTTTAGTTCACCACTTCCAAGATATTAAAGATCCCAGAGTGGAGAGAACGAAGAAACATCAACTCACAGATATCTTAGTAATTGCGATTTTAGCAGTAATTGCTGGAGCGCAAGGATGGGAAGACATGGAAAATTATGGCATTAGCAAAAAACAGTGGTTAGAAAAGTTTTTGGCATTACCTCACGGTATTCCCTCTGATGACACTTTTCGTCGGGTATTTGAGTTTATTAACCCAGAAGAATTGAATCGTTGTTTTCTTCAATGGGTAGAAACCCTTGTCACCAAGATGGGAGGAGAAATAATCCCCATAGATGGGAAGACCATTAGGGGTTCGTATGACCGAAATCAAGGTAAATCGGCACTCCATATTATTAGTGCCTGGTCGAGTGAACAACGTTTAGTTTTGGGACAGATGAAAGTAGAAGATAAATCTCATGAAATTACTGCTATTCCTGCATTATTAGAATTACTGGATATCACCGGTTCCATTATCACTATTGATGCAATGGGGACACAAACAGAAATTGCCAAAAAGATTATCGACAAGAAAGGAGATTACGTTTTGGCGCTCAAGGCAAATCATCCCACTCTCTACAATCAGGTTCAAGAATGGTTTGAAACAGCTTCTTCTCAGCAATTTCAAGGCATTGATGTCAGTTATGAAAAACGCATCGAAAAAGGACACCATCGCCGAGAAATTCGTCAAGTCTGGTCGGTTCCGGTTTCTGCAATTAATCATCTTTATCAACCCCGATTATGGGCAGGACTTCAAAGCGTTGTCATGGTTGTACGAGTCCGTCATCTCTGGAACAAAACTACCCGTGAGGTGCAATTTTATTTGACTTCTTTACACAGTAATGCTCAACTTATTGGTCTGGCTATCCGAAAACATTGGGGTATTGAAAACCAGGCTCATTGGACTCTTGACTGTACATTCGCGCTCGGATGCTTGTCGCATTCGCTCTTTCCACAGTCCTCGGAATTTTGCTCTTTTACGACGCATCGCTCTTAATGCCCTCAATCGAGAACTGACTTACAAACGCAGTCTCAGACAAAAAATGAAACGCACTGCTATGGATAACGATTATATGATTCAAGTTCTCTTTTCTTGTTTTCTTGACCCTACATTAGATTCTTCTGAGTCCTTGTGTCAAGCCTAATTGAGATGCTCTTACCCTGTATAGAGGACAAATATGATGTGCGATTCAAATCAAATCAAAGTTATTATACATCCCACATTCCGCAGTTCTGGCTTTGATGACTAAGGATTTTCATACATTCACTGTAGGAAAAATATATGTGCCTACCT
>NZ_JAUBRJ010000022.1:0-111571 GCF_036701805.1 Microcoleus sp. N3A4 | reverse complement strand
CAATTCTTGCTGCCCAGAAAGCGATCGAGCGACGCACCTTACCATACGATAAAGGGGATGAGTAACCCGGATTTGGTATTAGTTATTGCCCACCTGAAAAATCTGTGCTGCTGTTAAGTTTAAATCGGGGAAGGCAAGCGATTGCAGCACATCATCCCCTCTAAATTGATTCACTACATACTCACCGTCAACTAACTGATAAACAGAAATAGTTGCTTGCTTGGGGTTGCCAATATATCTTCTTCCCCCCAACCCCAAATAATCGACAATCCAGTATTCAGGAATTGCTAACTTTTCATATTCCCCTAGCTTCATCAAGTAGTCATCTTGCCAATTGGTACTCACGATTTCGATGACTAAACGGATTGTTTCACCTTTGGTAATAGTCGATCGCTTTTTCCACATCGGTTCCGTTTCGATTCCGTGCCAATCTAACACCATCACATCGGGGCTGTAGCCCGATTTATCAGAATCAACAGCCTTAATAATTCCTTGGCGCGGAATGAAATAGGGCAAAGCCAAACGTTCAATCTGAACACCTACTTTGAGGGCGAGGAAGCCCCCTACTTGTTCGTGAGTTCCAGTTGCTTGCATTTCGATAACGACTCCATCATGTAGTTCAAAGCGACCGTGACCCTCTGGATACCAGTCCAGAAACTCATCTAGGGTCATTTGTTTAGACTTGGCAGGTTGTTCTTGAATGAGCATATTGATTCTCCTTGTTTGCTGTTAATTTAAATGTTAATATAATTAAACATTTTTAGGGGCTATATTTTATTATAGCAATCCTAAATGATTTGCTGGCATTATACGCGAGCTTTCTGGCTCGCACTGCAAGGATTCTGGTCTCGATCGAGAGAGGCGACTGATGCGAGGATTGCTATATAATGAATTAGGGATGGCGACAAAAGTAACGCTCAGACTGCATTTTTTCTACTAAAACTTAAATTTAAAACCAACCCATAAACGGCATGACCCAGGTAACATACCAAATTGGCGGTAGTCTCGCCAATGATGCACCTACCTACGTAGTAAGACAAGCAGATTCCGAACTCTATGAAGCTTTAAAATCGAGCGAATTTTGTTACGTCCTCAACTCGCGGCAAATGGGTAAATCTTCCCTATTAGTCCGCACGCTGCACCGACTGCAAGCAGAAGGTTTTCAATGCAGCACGCTCGACATGACCCGCATCGGTAGCGAAAATATTACCCCTTTACAGTGGTATAAAGGCATGGTTGGGGAACTGTGGCGCGGCTTCAATCTTTTAGGAAAAGTTAATTTAAAAACCTGGTGGCAAGAGCGAGAAGATATCTCATTTCTGCAAAGATTGAGTCATTTTATTGAAGATATTCTACTGAGCAAATTTCCTGAAGATAGAATCATTATATTTATTGATGAAATTGACAGCATTCTCAGCCTAGATTTTCCCGTAGATGATTTTTTTGCCCTAATTCGCTTTTTTTATAATCAACGAGCAATAAATCCAGAATACAATCGAATTAGTTTTGCAATATTTGGAGTAGCCACACCCAGCGATTTAATTGCAGATAAAAAACGAACCCCTTTTAATATTGGCAGTGCGATCGCGTTAGATGGCTTTACCTTAAACGAAGCCCAACCTTTAGCCAAAGGATTGTCCGTCCAAATCGAAAATTATCAGAGAGTTTTACAAGAAATCTTAAAGTGGACAGCAGGACAACCGTTTCTGACTCAAAAATTGTGTCAGTTGGCAGTCAAAGCCGCTGAAAACTCTACCAGTGAATTGCTGAAACTTCCACCGGGAAGCGAAGAATTTTGGGTTGAGAATTTAGTTCGATCGCACATCATCGACAACTGGGAATCTCAAGACGAACCGGAACATTTGAAAACGATTCGCGATCGCATCTTGCGAAACGAACAGCGCGCTGGTAGATTGCTGGGAATTTACCAGCAAATCTGGCAAGGCGCGGCAGTGCCAACCGATGACAGTCGAGAACAAATAGAATTAATGCTCAGTGGATTGGTAGAAAAAGAACAAGGTTTGCTGAAAGTAAAAAATCGAATTTATCAAAAAGTTTTTGACAGCGAATGGATCGAAAAAAAATTAGGATTACTGCGTCTTTACTCGCAAAACTTCGATGCGTGGTTGGCGGCAAAACAACAAGATAAATCGCGCCTATTGCGGGGACAAGCGTTGAAAGACGCTCAAAATTCGGCGCGAGGCAAAAGTTTAAGCGACCTAGATTATCAGTTTTTATCCCAAAGTGAAGAATTAGACCGAATCGAAGTGCAACAAGCACTAGAAGCAGCACGAGTTAGAGAAGTAGAAGCCCGACTGGTAGAGGAACGCAAGCGGTTAGATTTAGAGCGAGAAACAGCGAAGCGACAGAGGAGGTTTATTGGGGCGTTGAGTGCAGCGCTGATAGTTGCGATCGCCTTTGGCATTCTCGCCCTCTGGCAATACCATTACGCCGTCACCAGCGAGCACAAAGCCCGCACCAGCGAAATTCAAGCCCTCACCTCCTCATCCTCCGGGCAATTCGCCTCCCAACAGCGATTAGACGCCCTCGCGAGCGCCATCAAAGCCAGACGCAGGCTCGAGAGTCTCCCTCATTCCAGCCCCCAGTTGCAATTTCAAGTTCAACAAGTGCTGCAACAAGCGATCTACGGAACGGCAGAATTCAATCGCCTCTTGGGGCATTCCAGCCCGGTTCTGGCAGTTGATGTCAGCCCAGACGGTCAACTCATCGCCACCGGGGGCGGCGACCAAACAGCCAAGGTTTGGCAGCGGGATGGCACCTTGCTGCACACTCTCCAACACACGATCAGCAGCGTCTACGCCCTCCGTTTTACTCCCGACAGCCAGCGCCTGGTAACATCCAGCGTGGACGGCAACATTTATCTGTGGAGTCGGGAAGGCAAACTGCTCAAAACCTTTCAGGGACACAGCGCTGCGATCTGGGCGATCGCCCTGAGTCCAGACGGCGATCGCATCGCCTCCGCCAGTGAAGACAGCACCATTCGGCTGTGGAGTGCCGGTGGCAAACTGCTCAAAACCCTAAGCGGACATCAAGGTGCAGTTTGGGGTGTTGCCTTTAGCCCCGATGGAAACCTCCTCGCCTCTAGCAGCACAGATAATACGGTCAAGGTCTGGACTCTAGACGGTGAACTGGTGAGCACTCTGGAAGGCCACAGCGCCACCGTTTGGGACGTTGAGTTTGCTTTACTTGCAGACAATAGCGGCACCAAGCGTCCCGCCATCATCTCTGCCAGCGCTGACAACACTGTCAAACTCTGGCAACCCGACGGAACCCTGCTGCGAACTCTTAGCGGTCACAGTGCGGAAGTGTTTGAAGTCGCCGTCAGCACAGCAGGCGATCTCATTGCTTCCGCCAGCGCCGACCAAACCATAAACCTCTGGAAGCCGGACGGGACACTTTTGAAAGTCCTCAAAGGGCATCAATCTGGAATTCGAGGCGTGACCTTTGTTCCCAACAGTCAAATGGTTGTCTCCGCTAGCGACGACAATACCGCCCGACTGTGGAACCCGATAAACCCCTTCTCGAAAGTCCTTTACGGACATGGCGGCACGATTTGGGATGTGGATTACAGCCCGGACGGTCAGATGCTAGCTTCAGCCAGTACGGATGGCAGCTTCAAACTGTGGGCGCGAGACGGCACGTTGCTGAAGTCTTTTGCCGGAAATAAGACTGCCGTTCGATCGGTTGCTTTCCTCTCTGGTGCCAGCTTTGCCAATCCTGCGATCGCGCCCATCCTTGCTACCGCTAGTGAAGATAAAACGATTAAATTCTGGCAGTTCGACGGGACGCTGCTGAAAACCATTACAGGACATGGGGCGGGAGTGTGGGATGTCTCCGCCAGTCCAGATGGTCGGCTACTGGCTTCTGCTAGCAACGATAAAACCGTGAAACTGTGGAACAAGGACGGCACTTTGCTGAAAACGTTCACAGGGCATCGGGCTAGGGTTTACGATGTGGACTTTACCCCTGACGGACAGAGGCTGGTTTCAGCCAGTAGCGACAGCACTGCTCGGTTGTGGAGCCTTGACGGTAGGTTTTCCAAGACTCTAGAGGGTCATCGCAGCCCGATTTGGAAAGTTGCCATCAGTCCAGACGATCGCACTTTGGCAACTGCCAGCAGGGATGACACGATTAAACTCTGGACGATCGATGGCACGTTGCTCAAAACCCTCAAGGGAAATACTAGAGGCTTGATGGCAGTTGATTTCAGTCCCGACGGTCAAATGCTGGTGGCTGGAGGCTCAACTGGCGCACTCAAACTTTGGAAGATAGACGGTACAGAAATAACGACGCTAACCGGACATGAAGGGAACGTTTGGGGGGTGGCGTTTAGTCCCGATGGCAAGCAAATTGCCTCCGCCGGTGACGATCGCACGGTGATTTTGTGGGATGTGGAGCGCATTCTCAAACTCGATGAACTCGCTTATGCGTGCGATCGCGTGCGGGATTATCTGCGGACAAATGCCGATGTGAAGGAGGAGGACAGACATTTGTGCGATCGAATTACCAACAATACTCCAAAACAGTGATTTTTTTACTAAATAATTAAATATTCGCCCGCTCCCAACTTACTATTACCTATGACCGAAATCACCTATCAAATTGGCGGCAGTCTCAATACAGATGCACTCACTTATGTCAAGCGAAAAGCTGATGACCAAATCTACCAAGCCTTAAAAAACGGGGAGTTTTGTTACGTCCTCAACTCGCGGCAAATGGGTAAATCTTCCCTATTAGTCCGCACCCTGCACCGATTGCAAGCTGAAGGATTTCAATGCAGTACGATCGACATGACGCGCATCGGCAGTGAAAATATCACTCCTTTACAGTGGTATAAAGGTATGATAGGGGAACTGTGGCGCGGCTTCAATCTTTTAGGGCAAGTTAATTTAAAAACCTGGTGGCGCGACTCAGAAGATGTCTCGTTTCTGCAAAGATTGAGTCATTTTATAGAAGATATCCTACTGGTTAATTTTCCCCAAGAGCGCATTTTTATATTCATTGATGAAATCGATAGCATTCTCAGTTTGGATTTCGCTGTCGATGATTTTTTTGCCCTGATTCGGTTTTGCTACAATCAGCGAGCGATTAATCCCGAGTATAACCGCATTACTTTTGCAATTTTTGGAGTAGCTACGCCGAGCGATTTAATTGCTGACAAAAATCGAACTCCTTTTAATATCGGTCAGGCTATAGATTTGCAGGGTTTTGAACTCTCCGAAGCCCAACTATTAGTTAAAGGATTAGAGAGTGCCGTCAGCAATCCTCATGCCGTTCTCAAACAAATATTAGCTTGGACTTGTGGACAGCCATTTCTCACCCAGAAAGTTTGCTATTTGGCGTATAGAGCCAGCCGGGAAACGGCGGACGGATTAGTAAATATTCCCCCGGGAACAGAGGCATTTTGGGTCGATAGTTTGGTGCGATCGCGCATCGTCAATAACTGGGAATCCCTAGACGAGCCAGAGCATCTGAAAACGATACGCGATCGCCTCCTCCGTGACGAACAACGCGCCGGAAGATTGCTAGGCATTTACCAGCAAATCTTGCAAAGTGTGGAAGTACCAACCGATGACACCCGAGAACAAATCGAACTATTGCTATCGGGTTTAGTGGTGAAAAACGCAGGCTATTTGCAGATAAAAAACATAATTTATCAAGAAGTATTTAATATAGAATGGGTAGAGAAACAATTAGGGCAACTGCGTCCTTACTCCCAATCTTTCGATACTTGGATCGCTGCCAAACAAACAGATGATTCGCGCCTTTTGAGGGGACAAGCGTTAAAAGATGCTCAAATCTGGATGCAGGGAAAAAGTTTGAGCGATTTAGACTATCAGTTTTTAGCAGCTAGCGCCGAACTCGACAAGCAAGAAATGCAACTGACCTTAGAAGCAGAAAGGTTAAAAGAAGTCGAAAAAAATGCCAGACGGCAAAAGTGGTTTATTGCTGCACTCTCTTTCGCATTAGCGATCGCCCTCTTTCTCGGAACAGCAGCTTTTTGGCAATATCGCCGTGCCACCTTAAGCGAAATAGAAGCGATCGCCACCTCCTCCTCCGCCCTCTTCACCTTAGAGCAAAAATTAGACGCCCTCATCGCCGCCATCAAAGCCAAGCGCAAACTGCAACAATTCGGTGGGGCAAATCCCGAACTAGAAAATCGCGTGCAATTATTACTAGAGCAGGCCGTTTATGGAGCTTCCGAGTTCAACCGCTTGTCAGGACATCAGGCGACACTGTATAGATTAGCAATCAGTCCCGACGCTGGGACCATTGCCTCCTCAAGTGTGGATAGAACGGTTAAACTCTGGCAGCGAGATGGCACCCTTGTTGCCACTCTTCCCCACAACGGTACGGTATGGAGGTTGGCTTTTAGCCCCGACAGTAAACTCCTCGCTTGCGCCCGTGAAGATGGCACAGTTAAACTTTGGCAGCAACAGGGAACTTCTTGGCAGAGCCCCAAACTCCTACACACCCTTGAGGGACACAGTACCGAGTTTCAGGGTCTGGCGTTCAGCCCAGATGGCGAGATTTTAGCTGCATCCGGTGAGAATAACACCGTTAAACTCTGGGACAAAAACGGCAATTTATTAACCATTCTCGATCGCACCGATGCGGTTCGGAGTCTTAGCTTTAGCCCCGACGGGGAAATGCTCGTTAGCGGAAGCGGGGAGGGCACGATCCGATTGTGGAAAAAAAACGGCGCATTCTGGGCCTCGGTAAAGTTACTGCGAAGGTTTCAAGGCCATAGCGCTGCAATATGGGAGGTCGAGTTCAGTCCTGACGGCAAGATATTTGCCTCCGCCAGCATGGATAAAACTGTTAAACTTTGGCGCTCCCATGTCCCGTCAGACGAAGAGTTACAGCCCCTGCGAACCCTTAAGGGTCACGCATCTGGCGTTGAGGGTCTAGATTTCAGTCCCGACGGTCAGATTATCGCCTCAGCCAGCGACGATCGAACCATCAAATTTTGGAGTAAAGACGGCAAAGAGCTCAGAACTTTTACAGGGCATCGCGATAGCGTGTGGGATCTCGATTTCAGTCCTGACGGCACTTTCATTGCTTCGCTGGGTGTAGGAAATGCTGTCAAACTTTGGCAGCCGAAAAACATTTTTCTGTTGCCCCTGCAAGGTCACGACGCTGCTGTTTATGCTGCTGCTTTCGCGGATGACGGAAAAATCGTCGCCACTGCAAGTACAGACGGCACGGTGAAACTTTGGCGGCCAGATGGCACATTGCTGAAAACGCTTCAGGAGGGCCAAGGAGGGCTTTGGTCTGTGGCATTCAGTCCTGACGGTAAAGTCATGGCCGTGGGGGGCGAAAAAACAGTTAAACTCTGGCACAAGGGTGGCAGATTCCTGGGAGAAATCAACGCCCACAAAGGTATAGTTTACGGAATTGCTTGGAGTCCTGACGGTAAAATTATTGCCTCCGCAAGTACAGACGGCACGGTAAAACTCTGGCAGCCAAACGGCGTGTTAGTGCGAACTCTGAAGCTTGATGGCAGCGCCTTCTGGAGTGTGGCCTTTAGCCCTGATGGAAAAGCTTTAGCCGCCGTCGGTAGCAGCGGTACTCTCGCTATCTGGAAGCCCGATGGCACTTTGTTGCAGGCGATTGATGCTCATCAGGCTTTGACTCTAGAGGTCAGTTTCAGTCCCGATGGCAAGACACTCGCCTCAGCCAGTACAGATGGCACCGTCAAACTCTGGAAATTAGATCCCTCAGACACCTCAGTTCCTCAGAAAGCACTGCTACGGAGAACGCTTAAAGGTCACACACAGGGAGTGCTGGGAGTTTCCTTTAGCCCGGATGGTGAAATCGTCGCTACGGCAAGTCTGGATAACACGGTGAAACTCTGGAACTCTAACGGCATCTTGCTGACGACGCTCGCGGGGCATAGAGGTGCGGTGATAGGAGTTTCCTTTAGTCCCGACGGCACTTTCCTTGTCTCCACCAGCATTGACCAAACGGCGATTTTGTGGAATGTGAAGCGAATTCTCAATACAGACCCCCTGGCTTTTGGTTGCGACTGGGTGCGGGATTATTTGCGAACGAATGCCGATGTGAAGGAGGAGGACAGACATTTGTGCGATCGTATTAAAACGGAATAATATCAAGTCCGCTTTATTAGGAATTATATATTAATATGTGTGGGCTAGAGCATCCGAAGATTAGATGATATTTATCATGTTTGGCTACTTTTTATTGAAATATGCTACAATACTAAATCCGGCTTAACTACTCCCTTTATCTCTCAGTCTGCGGAGGCGGAATTCGTTTGTTTAGTAGCGGTTTCAACCGCCGAATGATACGCAGAACGATCGAGGGTACAGCCAAACCGGATTTAGTATAGTAACTACTGAGTGATAAAATCGCTAGCAGTCAGAATACCCGGTGTAATATTGTTCAGCTTCGCCAGCACTTGATTGCTAGCCGTCACGCTAATCAAAGTTTGATTGTTGCTAGAAGTAATACTGAGTTGATTGAAACTCAAATCAGAATTCAACCCAATTAAATCCTCTCCCCTGCGGAAATCGGTAATGATGTCGCTACCCAAACTTTGAGTTAGGAAAAACAGATCATTTCCCGAACCGCCTGTCAAAGTATCGTCCCCAACATCGCCACTGAGGAAATCAGCACCGCTGCCGCCACTGAGAATATCGTTGCCTTTTCCGCCGTAAAGCGTATCGTTGCCGATGTCGCCGCAGAGCACATCGTTTTCATTGCCGCCGAACAGCAAGTCGTTGCCCTCACCGCCATCGAGACTGTCGTTTTCTTTGCCGCCGTAAAGCGTGTCATTTCCCAGTTGACCAAAAATTAGGTCTGCACCTTCATTGCCAAACACAGTATCGTTGCCATTTCCAGCATTAATTGTGTCATTTCCTAAGTTGCCAAAAATGTAGTCGTCGCCATCTTCGCCCAGCAAGATATCGTCATCTTTGCCGCCAAAAATAGTATCATTGCCCAGGCCGCCGGCAACAGTATCTTTGCCAATATCTCCCCTGACAAAATCGCTGCCATCAGCGCCAACAACAGTGTCATTATCTTTGCCGCCGTAGATGGTATCGTTGCCAGCGCCACCAGAGATGAAATCGCTGCCTTCATTCCCGAAAAGCGAGTCGTTATCTGCACCGCCGTCAATGTTGTCATTGCCGCCCATGCCGTAAAGAGTATCGTTACCGGCAAGTCCGTTAATTGACTCGTTGATGCCGCCGCCCATGATGAAATCGGTATCTTCACCGCCGTTGAGAGTTTGCTCGACGGGGTTGGGAGTAATGGTGGCAGAGTTTAATTCCGGGGCGCTGACTGCATCGAACAAGCAATCATCTGCAACCGGTGTGGGAGTTGGAGTCGGAGTTGGAATCGGAGTTGGAGTCGGAGTTGGAGTCGGAGTCGGAGTTGGAATCGGAGTCGGAGTCGGAGTTGGAGTCGGAGTTGGAGTTGGAGTTGGAGTTGGTGTCGGTGTCGGAGTTGGAGTCGGTGTGAGTGTAGTGAATTCAAAAGCGCCGATATCAACGATCGCACTTCCGTTGCTATCACCATCTTGAGGGCGACTCACACCGCGCTGATCGGCAGCCGGCGCGCCCGTACCAGTACCGGTATCAATGGCAGGACTTCCTGCTAGCAGCGGCAGCACGAAAGCGCCGTTAATATTTTGCAAAGGGCCGAGTAAGGGGTCTGCGATCGTCACATTTGCCGTAACATTACTATCATTAGGATCGCCCGTCGTGAGTTTAGCGGGAAATTGAAGATTGTTTCCCCCATCGATTAGCTCCCGTCCAGTGTGCTGCCTAGTTTTAAAAGGATTACTTGCCGTATTGCTATCAAAAATCGAATTCTTGACAGTAATTGGAGATTGCACAGGATCGTTAAAAGTAGCAATACCTCCCGAATATTCAGCGCTATTCTTAGCAAAAGTCGAATTGACGATGTTAGTCGAAAAAGAATCGCTGTTGGCGACAAGTATTGCACCACCCTGCTTAGCAGCGCTGTTACCGGAAAATGTACTGTTGACAATGCTGATGTTTCCCTTTTCTCCCAACCACAAACCGCCACCATTATCTTCAGCTTGGTTGTTAGCAAAAGTGCTGTTTGTTATAGTAATATCTGCATTTCCGTGACGAATTGCGCCTCCAGAACCTCCAACTCCTGCTGCATCCTTAACAACTTTATTGTTGATAAAAGTGCTATTTTCCAAAATCACTTTATCTTGAAGATAGCCAAATAAAAATGCCGCTCCTCCTTCTCTCGCTCCGATATTGCCATCAAAAACGCTGTTGCGGATGATGACATTGCCACCGATCGCATCGTTAGTTAATTCGCTCGCTCCATCGACGTAAACTGCCCCACCAACGCCTTTTTCTGTGCGGTTGCCGGTGAATTTTGAGTTTTCGACCGTCATGCTGCCCAACAGGTTATTAACAGCTCCGCCGTAGCTGCCTTTGTTGTTGGTAAATTCGCTATCTCGGATCGTCAGAGAACCCCCGCTTTTAGTGGCGATCGCCCCGCCGCCGCGTTCGGTATTATCCGCTAAAGAACCGTCATTGCCGCTAAACTTGCTGTTAATTACAGTAGTGGTGCTGCGAAAACCTGTATAAATGCCGCCACCAAAACCGGCAACATTATTATTGACTTGGCAATTTTCTAAAGTTAAAGTGCTGTTACCCCCAGTTTGAATGCCACCACCGGCGCTAGTTTCATCATTATTCGGGTCGGTTCCAGAAACTTTGCCGCTGGCAACAATCAGGTTTTTTAGAGTAACATTGGTTGAACCTTCGGTGAGGATAACCCGCGAAGCATTGTTGCCGCTGATGGTTAAATTTGCTGCACCAACTGCATCAATTGTCAAGTTTTTGTTGATGACCAGTTGACCGGAAGTGAGAGTAATTGTTTGACTTGCAAGAGTGGAGGCAAATTGAATAGTATCGCCGGCCGCTGCGGAGGCGATCGCATCTCTCAATGAACCAGGCCCGCTATCATTACTGTTAGTAACGGTAACAGTCGCTAAAGTCCCTCGGTAATCCGCCATTGCCTCTGGAGTCAAGGCTAGCGGTGCTTCAATATCACCCTTGGCAAACTCCAAATTCCAGTTACCACCGCGGCCAGTGCGATCGGTAGATGCCGCAATATCAGCCCCGGTTAACTCGCCCAGGCGATCGACAAAATCGCTCCCAGAACCCGCAGCCACATCGCAACCGTAAAGCACGATATCAGCTTGGTCGCTCAGCGCATTTCGCCACCCTTGCAACTGGCTTTCATATTGCGGCAAATTATCCGAATTCAACGTCGCAGAACCTAGCTGCAAGCTGCCAGAATTGCCGTGAGAAAAAATGTGAACTTGGTCTACAGTTTCCCCAGCCGCAGCGATTTTTTGCAGTTCGGCAGTAATTTGCTCGACTCCGTTGCCATTTTTATCTAAAACGATCGTCTCAGTACCGGGAAGCACGCCGTCAGCAATAGTTTGATAGTCATCTAAATCAGAATAAATGAAAACAATAGATTTAGGACGAGAATTGCGGAGAACAGATTGTGAATCAATACTGGCAAAAGTTGAGTTCATTTTGCATACCCTATGAGAATGTTTGCTGTTTAGTGGCAGATACACCTCTGCAGCAATCGAATTAAGTGCGATCGCTGTTTATATAAAATCATCGATCTGGCCCTAATTAAGTTTGTAGTAAAAACTTCCGTCCTCTCTCTAAGCTGATATTCACTAAGGACTTTAGTCCTTACTACAAACACTTTTGACTGCTAACAATTAACCAAAATTGCTATCAATCATGCTTTGCTTCGATCGGGCGGGGCAGGATGCAAGCCTGCCCGCGCACAACTTATTACAATTCAAAATGCAGCACAAACAGCAATTAAATTGTTACCTGAGTGAAATCGCTAGCGGTGAGAGTACCGGGCGCACCGTTAAGCTTCGCTAACAATTGATTGGTGCCAGTGACGCTAATCAAAGTCTGATTGTTGCTGGAAGTAATACTGAGTTGATTGAAACTCAAACCAGGATTCAACCCAATTAAATCCTCTCCCTTGCGGAAATCGGTAATGATGTCGCTACCCAAACTTTGAGTTAGGAAAAATACATCATTTCCTGAACCGCCTGTCAAAGTATCGTCCCCAACATCGCCGGAAAGGAAATCGCTACCAGCACCGCCACTGAGAATATCGTTGCCTTTTCCGCCGTAAAGCGTATCGTTGCCGATGTCGCCGCAGAGTACATCGTTTTCATTGCCGCCGAACAGCAAGTCGTTGCCCTCACCGCCATCGAGACTGTCGTTTTCTTTGCCGCCGTAAAGCGTGTCATTTCCCAGTTGACCAAAAATTAGGTCTGCACCTTCATTGCCAAACACAGTATCATTGCCATTTCCAGCATTAATTGTGTCATTTCCTAAGTTGCCAAAAATGTAGTCGTCGCCATCTTCACCCAGCAAGATATCGTCATCTTTGCCGCCAAAAATAGTATCATTGCCCAGGCCGCCGGCAACTGTATCTTTGCCGACATCTCCTCTTAAAAAATCGCTGCCATCAGCGCCAACAACAGTGTCATTATCTTTGCCGCCGTAGATGGTATCGTCGCCAGCGCCACCAGAGATGAAATCGCTCCCTTGATTGCCGAAAAGCGAGTCGTTATCTGCACCGCCGTCAATGTTGTCATTGCCGCCCATGCCGTAAAGAGTATCGTTGCCGGCAAGTCCGTCAATTGACTCGTTGATGCCGTCGCCCATGATGAAATCGGCATTGTTACTGCCATTGAGAGTTTGTTGGACGGGGTTCGGGGTGATGGTGGCAGGGTCGAGTTGCGGGGCGTTGAGGCTATCCAGCAGGCAAGCATCCGAGGCCGGAGTTGGAGTTGGTGTCGGCGCCGGAGTCGGAGTTGGAGTCTCAGTCGGTGTCGGAGTTGGTGTCGGCGCCGGAGTCGGAGTTGGCGCGGGCGTCGGAGTTGGAGTTGGAGTCGGCGCGGGCGTCGGAGTCGGCGCGGGCGTCGGTGTCGGAGTTGGTGTCGGCGCGGGCGTCGGAGTCGGCGCGGGCGTTGGAGTTGGAGTTGGAGTCGGCGCCGGAGTCGGAGTCGGAGTCTCAGTCGGAGTTGGCGCAGGCGTCGGAGTTGGCGCGGGCGTCGGTGTCGGCGCGGGCGTCGGTGTTGGAGTTGGAGTCGGCGCAGGCGTCGGAGTTGGAGTTGGAGTTGGAGTTGGAGTCGGTGTCGGCGCGGGCGTCGGAGTCGGCGTCGGAGTCGGGAGGACAGTACCTCCGAATTCAAAAGATCCGCTGTCCACGATCGCACCTGGAATGCTGTCGCCATCTTGAGGGCGAGTCTGGCCGCGCTGATCCGTAGCGGGTGCGCCGGCGGCAATCCCTGTATCAATTGCCGGACTTCCTGTCAGCAGGGGCCTGACTAAAGCGCCGTTGATGTTTTGCAAAGGGCCGAGTAAGGGGTCTGCCACCGTCGCACTTGCTGTCGCCTTAATATCGGTGCTAATCACGGGCCACTGAAAATTCCCTCCTCCATCGGCGTATTCGTCGGTGACGTGTTGGTTAATTCCCCAAGGGTTTCCTCCGTTAGCCGCTGTATTGTTGGCAAGAATCGTGTTTTTGAGGGTGACATTACCGGCATCGGCGAAGATACCTCCACCAACCCAGCCGGCAGAATTATCGGCGATCGTCGTGTTGACAATAGTCGTGGGTGCACCAAGAGTCATGGCACCGCCGAGTTTGTTGAAATCACCAGCAGCAAACGCGGTGGAGTTGCCAGAAAACGTACTGTTAGTAATCGTAGCAGGGGCATTTCGCATCCACAGGCCACCACCTTGATTGTTGGCTTTGTTGCCAGCAAAGCTAGTGTTGGTAATAGTCAATCCCTGGTTGGTTTGGTCGCTCAAAATCGTTACCCCACCACCATTTCCAAGATTTTGATCCTGCGGGGCGCCTGTTAGCGCCATAATTTCGTTATTTTGGAAGGTGGTGTTTTCCAAAATTACCTTGTCTTGGCTGCCCGTGAACAGATAAGCTGCGCCTCCTTCACCTCGACCTTTATTGTCTTGAAATACGCTATTGGTAATCTTGATTGTGCCGGAAGCTTCGCTCGGATTGCTGGCTCTGTCTGTGTAAATAGCACCACCGTTACCCCTTAAACCAGGATTATCTTTACCTGTGTCGAAAGAGGCTGCGGTGGTGTCGTTGCCGATGAATCGCGAGTTGTCAATCGTTAACTTGCCCTGAAGGCTGTTAATTGCCCCACCGTTAATTCCCTTGTTGTTGGTGAAGTCGCTGTTGGTGACAGTAAAAGCTTTGGAGCTCAAAAAGCCGATCGCACCTGCACCGCGTTCGTCATTACCTGCCGTGGCGATGTTGCCGTTGAATTTACTGTTCGTTACTGTCAGGGTATCGTTGTTATTCCCGAAAATCGCCCCACCACCCTTATCGGCAACGTTGTTATTAAACTGAACATTGTCTACTGTGAGGTTTACTTCGTCCGTTGTACCGATCGCGCCACCTGTATCGGTGGTTTTGCCGTTGGTAATAGTGAGATTTTTGATAGCAAAACTCGTAGCAGTCGCAACGTTTGCATTGACAAAAAAGGCGCGGGATGCGTTGTTGCCGCTGATGGTTAAACCGGGTGCGGCAGCGCCGTCAATGGTGATGTTTTTGCCAACGGGAATATCGAGTTGACCGCTGGTGAGGGTAATAGTTTGGCTGGCTAAACCTGGAGCGAAGGTAATTGTATCGCCTGCAACAGCGCTGGCGATCGCAGCCCTTAATGAACCGGGCCCGCTATCGCTATTGTTGGCTACTACGATAGTAGCTAAATCACCTTGGTAACTGGCCATAGCCTCGGCCTGCAAGGCTAAGGGAGATTCAATTTGGCCCTTAGCAAATTCTAAATTCCAGTCGCCGTCGCGGCCGGTTATGTTGGTGGAGGCGGCAACGTCAGCCCCGGTTAATTGACTGAAGCGATCGACGAAATTAACACCTGTACCGGCGGCTACATCACAGCCGTACAGCATGATATCTGCTTGTGGAGCTAGTGAAGTTTGCCACTTTTCCAACTGGCTTTTGTATTGCTCTATGTTATCTGAACCCAGAGCGGTATTGCCGAGTTGTAGGCTGCCAGAATTGCCGTGAGAAATAATGTGAACCGAGTCTATCGCCCCGTTAGTAGAGGCGTATTTTTCAATTTCAGAGGTGATTTGTTCGATGCCGTTTTTGGTGCGATCGAGTATTACTACCTGCTGTCCCGGCAGCACTCCCGCTGCAATTGACTCGTAATCTTCCACGCCGGAGTCAATGAAGACTAAGGAGCGCGGTGGCAGTTTTTCCAAAGAAGATTGTGAGTTAACTTGAGCGAACGTAGAAGTCATATTGGATACTCCATTAAGGGCATTACTGGTAGATACACCCCGGAGTAATCTCATCAGGCTTATTTGATTACATCTTACCACTCAATTTGGATAAAGTGCAATATTAAAAAATATTTATTTTATTTTAATTTTATCCTGATTTACCTGTTGCCGCTGGTACATACTGGATTTTTTGACCGCTAACGCTGGGGAATATAGCACAAAATTTATCGAAAATATTCTAATAAATCCAGCTTCTACTCTCCGCCGTTTTTCAGCCTTATTTAGCTAACGGGAGCGCTAATTTCAACTTAGGAAATGCTGGAGGTAATTCCCCCCTGAGTAACCATTCAGAATTATATTTAGTCGTTTTCATTTGAATGTGAAATTTTAGGTATAGGGACACGTTACTACCCAAGGCGTGACAACTTAACGTTAAACCCAGTCACAGACGGCTGTTTGACTATTAAATCTAGATCCCCCCTAGCCCCCCTTAATAAGGGGGGGACTGGAAACGTCTTCAAGTCCCCCTTATTAAGGGGGATTTAGGGGGATCTAGACTCAGGTAAAAACGATATTTATCAGGGATTTCAGGCTTAAGTTTACACGCCTTGGTTACTACCGTGTCCATACCTGTATTTCATCCAATAAAAACCAGAATAATGTACATTTTGAATAATTATATATGCTTTGAAGTTGCTCGATTTTTGATAGAGCAAAATACTGATTCCAAGTGGTTTTGTCGCATTTACTAAGACTCAAAACTGTCTGATATTAAGAGTCGGTCGATCGCTGGCAATCACGTTCTTTGTGGGTTGGCGCAGGCACTTTGGGGACTGCTCTAGTTACTACAAACGTGATTATAATTATTCCGCAGGAGTTGATATAATTGCAGATTGAGTCTGATCGAATCGTTAATTTCGATCGCGCCTGCGTCCCCTAATTACAATTGCATTCGGGCCAGTCGCCCTCGGTACGCTCCACATCCTCAATTGGCTCACTCTCCTTAATTAGCAAACAGTCGATCGCGCCCGTCGCCGTTGCCTAGTGTGTCACTATCTCGATCGGCATAACACCAACCAAGTCCGCTTTTTTCACTCAGGGAACTTTGCCATTGTGGCAATTGACTTTTGTCTGGTTCGAGGTAATCTGAACTGAGGATAACAGAGCCTAATTGCCGTTTGCCCGAACTGCCGCCAGAAATTGTGCGAACTTTGTCAATCTCTCTAAAGATAGAGGCATATTTTTGAATTGCCGAGGTAATTTGCTGGATGCCTTCAGAGTTGGACTTGAGTAAAATTACTTCTTCACCAGCCAAAATCTCCGAGACAAAATATCCACCGTCATGGAGGCTGGAGTCATTCGATTTTAGATTTTAGATTTTGGATTTTGGATTGACTTGCGCGAGACAAATTCGGGGGCTTGAGGATTTTAGATTTGAGATGCAAGGATTGATTCCACGGTTCGATCGCGTGGCGGGTACCACCTTTGAAATTCTTGGTCATTGAATACAAAGCTTTTGGATGGGGGATTTCGGTATTCCGAGGCGGGATTGGTTTTCGTCATAGAAGTGAACATATTCTGTCCTCCAAAAAGGTGTTTAGCGGTAGATATACCCCTGGAGTCAGATCCTCATAAACTGCCGTTGACCTTGTTTATTTCGCTAATTCTTATTTCACCTATCTATCAGTTTGGCCTATTTTGGCTGCACTGCCATCCGCGATCGCACGGAATTTATATTCTGCGTGTTTTCCCCTACTACCGGCACACCCGCAATTACCGATCGATCCTGTATCCTATCCGTGACACCACTTTCAAAAAAGCATCCAACTGCAGGCCCGTGCTTCAAACCTCGATATTTATCAGTCATTGCCTATTCTTGAATCTAAAATATAAAATCTCAAATGGTATAGCAATCCTAAATGATTCACAAAAATTTATAACTCACATCTGAATTAATACCAACCTACTCACGATTGGTGAAGCCCGATGTGTTCGCAACTAATGTAGGATCGCTATAGCTTAGGAAAGAGCGCTGAAGCGCAACTACATACCTTTTAATTCGGAATTATGTCCGATCTAGTTCTGTTTAGCGCTCTTATCGCAATCCTAAATGATTCACAAAAATTTATAACTCACATCTGAATTAATACCAACCTACTCACGATTAGTGAAGCCCGATGTGTTCGCAACTAATGTAGGATCGCTATAGCTTAGGAAAGAGCGCTGAAGCGCAACTACATACCTTTTAATTCGGAATTATGTCCGATCTAGTTCTGTTTAGCGCTCTTATAGCAATCCTAAATGATTCACAAAAATTTATAACTCACATCTGAATTAATACCAACCTACTCACGATTGGTGAAGCCCGATGTGTTCGCAACTGATGTATGATTGCTATAGCTTAGGAAAGAGCGCTGAAGCGCAACTACATACCTTTTAATTCGGAATTATGTCCGATCTAGTTCTGTTTAGCGCTCTTATCGCAATCCTAAATGATTCACAAAAATTTATAACTCACATCTGAATTAATACCAACCTACTCACGATTGGTGAAGCCCGATGTGTTCGCAACTGATGTAGGATTGCTATATGACAGTTAGTCTAGTGGCGGGGAAACTGCACAGCTCAAGATTCTGTGGAAGATGGCGGTTTCTTCCCTGCATTGCGAATATTAATAACCTTGTTGAGCGCATCGAACCAAAAACCAGCTCCCATAGAAATAGCTACGCCGCTCAATATCCAACCAAACAATTTTGCCATAAAAGCCGGCAACAATAAATTGCCCCGCGCATCTATTTTTAACCTGTTCGGTTCGCTCCATCCAAAAGGCAGAGCTACATTATCCAAAGCTATATCTACATCTTTTTGAACTTTTCTCAGACTTGTTAAATTATCTAATTTAGCCTGAGCATTTTTTTCCACCAACTGCTGAGCGTACAAATTAACAGTCGATCGCAGCATCGAATCCTTCGACAACCGATTAATAATATTAATGCTATCAGCATTAGCAGCGACAGCGATCGCAGTTCCGAGCAAAATCGCCACCCCTCGGGAATTCCGCTTGTAAACGCCAGAAGCACGCTGCATCGATTGGTCAAACCAAATTTCTATTTCTTGCTGAAACCGCTGCAACTGCTCTTGAGTATCTCCGCCGCCTTTTTCAGCGCGCTGCGCTAAAATATAAAGGCTGCGTTTCAATGATTCTGGCATACTGTCCAAAGTTTCTTGAATTTGTTTGTAAATCTGCCTGTCCTCTTTCTCCTCCATAATTTCTGCTAGCGTATCCTGACTTTTCCTAACAGTATTTAACAGATTGCTCAAATTCGGTTGCAGTTGCGATCGCAGCGCCGCCCGCTCAAATTCGCTGTCAAAACTAGCCTTGACAAATGCCATCTGCCTCTGAAATTCTCTACCTCCCAGCTCGGTTTCTGGTAGATAAACTTGAGAATCTTTAATATAAAATCCTAGCTTTTCTGACATCCGATCCAAGCTGTTGTTCAAACTTCCTAAATCGTTTTTATAATCTTCAACCACTCGATTAAACTCCGCCGTCAGCCAGCCAAATTCTTGCTCGATAATCGGTTTAGTAGACTCCGGCAGATTCAAACCATCTCCAATCATTTTAATTTGTGCTAACAGTAAGTTTTTAAAATTTTCCAAGCGAATTTTAGAAATGGAACCCATCACACTAGAAAATTTTAAAGTATCCAAAAGGCTAGCAGAAAAACACTCTGCTGGAATATAAGAAGGCCCACTTGATTTATTGCCGAAAACATTCTTAGTGCCAGTAACTAGGCGGTAAAAATCCCCCAAGCGGTGCGTAACAGAGCGGACTCCCTCTGAGAAAAGCCCTTTCGCTCCCTGATTTAAATCCTTGATAATCGGATTGGTGTAAATCGAATTAGCCAACTGTCCGACTCGCTGAAATTGCACCGGATCTTTCACGCCTTCGCTGCCGCCAGAAATCAGGACTTCGATCGACTTCTTTAAATGTTGCGCCCGCCACTGCAAAACAGTAGCAATCAGTTCCTGAATTTCCGAAGCTAGCAAGCTTAAAGTCAGGTAGATAAATACTAAGCCAATGATAATATCTATAATTACAGGCAAGTTCATGGTATTTTCCTAGTCGCAAATAACTGCTATCTAAGTTTACCTTCAGTTTGGGACGCTAAAAACTCTCTTAACTTATGTCAGAAATCTTTCCATCCCTGGCCAGCAAACCGAAAAGTCGCTGGAATGACAGCTTTACAGACAAACTGTGGATGCTGGCTTTTCTGTTCGCTGCTGTACTAATCTTCGGGCTGAATCTCGGTGGTGTACCCTTGCGGGATTGGGATGAAGGCATTGTGGCCCAAGTGGGCCGCGAAATCTGGGGCGGCAAATTAAATTGGCTGTATCCGACGATCGGCACAATGCCTTATTTGAACAAGCCGCCGCTGGTACACTGGCTGATGGGGCTGTGTTTTGCCGCCGGTGGTGTCAGCGAATTTACGGCGAGGTTGATACCGGCGATGCTGACGGCCGCTTCAGTGCCCATGCTTTACGCCATTGGGAGGGAATTGTTTCCCAAACGGGCGATCGCGATTTTTTCAGCTTTAGTTTACCTGACGCTGATGCCGGTGGTGCGACACGGGCGTTTGGCAATGTTGGATGGGGCGGTTTTGTGTTTTTTGCTGGTGGCGATGTGGTGTTTGCTGCGATCGCGCCGCGATTTGCGCTACGCTTTGGCTGCGGGCATTGGATTCGGGCTGATTTGCCTGACTAAGGGCGTGATGTTGGGGCTGCTACTGGGGGCGATCGGGTTTTTGTTCCTGGTTTGGGATACCCCGCGACTCCTGACTTCTGGGTATCTTTGGGGCGGATTGGCGATCGGCACTTTCCCAGTAGCTGCTTGGTATTTTGCCCAATGGCTGCACTACGGTAAAGACTTTATCGATACAAATTTAGTTAGCCAATCTTTCCGGCGCATTTCGGAACCTGTAGGGAATCACAAAGGCCCGCCTTGGTATTATCTTTTAGAAATTTTAGAATCAGCTTGGCCGTGGCAGTTATTTTGTCTGCAAGGACTGCGTTTGAGTTGGGAAAATCGCAGTTTTGCTGGGCCCAAATTAATTTTAGTTTGGAGCGGATTTTATTTGCTGGCTATTTCGGTGATGAATACTAAATTGCCTTGGTATGTTTTGCCGATTTATCCAGCTTTTGCCCTAGCAGTTGGCAGTTATTTCGCTGAAGTTTGGGAGCAAATGGAAGTGCCGGAAGATCCCGTAAAAGATGCAGCTAAAGAGCGAGCTGAGGAATCTTTTGATGCTTTATCTTTTTTGCCTCATCCGGCGATTTTGGGGCTGCTGGCTGTAGTTGCTGCCGCTGGTTGTGTCTACTTCGGCGGTTGGGTGCGCCTCGGAGGACAAATTGCGCCGATCGAGCGAGATTTGCAGTTAATGCTGATGTTTGTAGCTTTGACAATGACAATTTCAGCCGTGCTGCTGCACCGCAAAGACCGTCAGTTTTTATTAGTTTTAATTTGGGGAACTTACGTTTCGCTATTGGTATTTGTCGCCTCCGATCGCTGGGTTTGGGAACTGGCGGAGGATTATCCTGTGAAGCCGATCGCCGAAATTGTCCGCACAGGAACCCCAGCCGGTCAAGAGGTTTTTACTTCTCACCGTTTGCCCCGTCCCTCGCTGAATTTTTACAGCAACCGCCAAGTTATTGTCGCCGACGGGCAGACACTCAAACAGAAATGGCAAACTCTTGCTCAACCTTATTTTCTGTTAGAAAAACCAGTTCTCAAACATCTAGATTTGCAGAATGCTGAGGTTGTCAAAACAGCGGACGATTGGGTTTTGGTAACTAAAAAGCAAGTTAATAAGCTGTCGCGCAGTTAAATTGCATATTCAGGGCGGGCGGGACACCCCACAAGAGTTGGATTGTTTTTTGACATACAATTTAAATGCCGCAACAGCTTAGTTAACATACTGCCTTTCTATTTTCAACGCCACCTCAACTCTTTGATACTCGGCCTCAACCTGTTCTAAAAGCGGGCAGGCCCGAGCAGGTAAAGGCTGATTCGCCTCTGTTCCGATGCGGCCGAGGATTTCGAGTTCCTCGCACAGCTCAAACAAGCGAAAAGCACCGAGAGTACCGCTAATCGACTTCAAAGAGTGAGCCGATCGCCGCAAAGCCAGCGGATCGGCGTTGCCCAGGGCTATAGAGATGCCTCGCAGCAGTTCGGGAGCTGTTTCGAGGTAAATCTCGATCGCCTCGTCCAAAGCTTCCACTTCTCGCAGTCCCTCTATAATCTTGGCACTCAGGGAATCGCGGCTATCTGACAAAGCCGGATCGACGAGATTTGATTCACCGCACCCGACGACTGCGTGCGAATTGGGAATTGTCAGTTGTTGATTTCCCGCAAAAGCCCCATTCGATCGCACTTCTAATTCACTCGTTCCTCCTATCTGTTCGGCCTGCGAGTTCAAACAAAAAATCGGCTGCGCGCGATCGAACTCCCCATTCAATCGAGATTTACACGCGCTCAAAGCTCGAACCAACTCCTCAATTTCGATCGGCTTGCTCAAATAATCGTCCATCCCTGCAGCCATGCACTCTTCGCGATCGCCCTGCATCGCATTTGCCGTCATCGCTACAATCCAAGGCCTAGTTGATTTTAGATTTTGGATTTTGGATTTTGGATTGTTAGATTGCTCATCCGTCAATGTTTGATTTTGGATTTTGGATTTTGGATTGTTAGATTGCTCATCCTCAGTTGCAGAAACTTCTGATTCTCCCGTGGGATTGTTTGTCGAGTTTAAATTATTAGATTGCTCGTCTGTTGTTGAAACTTCTGATTCTCCCCTGGGATTTTCTAAGGTGAAATCTTCTGAAAATTGCTCGCGGATGTGGCGGGTAGTTTCCAAACCGTCCATTTCCGGCATTTGCACGTCCATCAGCACCACATCGTAAGGCTGGCGGCGCAAAGCTTCGAGCACTTCTATACCGTTTCCCGCAACATCAGCGCGATACCCCATCCGCTGCAAAATTTGCAAAGCCACCTTCTGATTCACCAAATGATCGTCAGCCAACAGAATCCGCAGGGGTAAGTGCAAAGCCAGCACGGGTATGCTTTGCAAGAAAGGCCCGCTGGTGCGCTGCACTCTAATTTCAGTTGGCTGTTTTCCAAAAATATTGATTAAAACATTGTAAAGCTGAGATTGTTTAATCGGCGTGTTTAAAAAAGCAGCAAAATCCACCTCAGCAGGGGTGTTCATTTCTTGCCTGCCGATCGAAGTTAGCATGACTAACGGCAACTTTTCGCAATCAGGATACTGGCGAATTTGCGCTGCTAAAGCCAACCCGTCCATTTCTGGCATTTGCATATCCAAAACTGCCAAGTCAAATACCTCTTTAGCAGCGAGCCAATCTAAAGCCAAACGAGCCGAAGCTGAAGCCTTAGCCACCATTCCCCAAGACTGAGCTTGGAGAGTCAAAATTTGGCGGTTGGTAGCATTGTCATCGACAATTAAGACTCGCTTGCCAGCTAATTCAGGTTGAGAATTGCTCAAGTTAACGGGCAAGGAACTGTTGGAGCCAGAAACGATCGTGCTGAAATAAAAAGTAGAGCCAACGGATGTGAGATTTTGGCCGATCGGCTTGCTGCTGAGTAAAGATTTCCCAGAGCAATATTTTTCGGCAATTTCGCAAGATTCTCCCCATTCCACATCAAAAACTGTGGCTATAAAATCTGCGGGAGGATTGCCCGCCAGACTACCCATACTTTCCACCCACATCCTGCCGCCCATCATTTCGGCCAAACGCTTGCTAATTGCCAAACCCAATCCGGTACCGCCGTAGTGTCGGTTCGTTGAAGAATCAACCTGGCTGAAAGATTTAAATAGCCGATCCATGCGATCGCTTGGAATGCCGATACCGGTATCTTTGACCGCAAATTGTATTTCGTATGCTTGGTTAATTGCTAGTGGTTCGCCATTAATTGCTGGCGGTTCTTTAGCGTTGGCCGCCGACAGTGAAATCTTTTTTGCCGTCACCGAAACCACCACTTCTCCAGCTTCGGTAAATTTAACAGCATTGCTGAGCAAGTTGATTAAAATTTGCCTCAAGCGGGTGCTGTCGCCGATCGCCGTTGTCGGTACTGTACGATCGATCAAGTAACCCACTTCCAGTTTTTTTTGTGCCGCCTTGGCAGCTACCAAGTCTAGAGATTCCTCAATGCAAGTGCGGATGTCAAACGGATGTTCCTCCAAGTCCAATTTGCCCGACTCAATTTTCGAGAAATCTAGAATATCGTTGATCAGCGTCAGCAAGGCATCGCCGCTGCTGCGGATAGTTTCTACAAAATCGCGCTGTTCGCGAGTTAAGCGGGTATCCAGCAGCAAACCGGTCATGCCGATGACTCCATTCATCGGAGTGCGAATTTCGTGGCTCATCGTGGCTAAAAATTCACTTTTGGCTCTAGTAGCCGCCAGTGCTTGGTCGCGAGCTTTTGCCAAATCTACGCCTGTTTGCTGGCGTTCGAGTTCGCTTCCCACCCACTGAGCCATCAGTTTCACCAACTCTCTGTCTACAACTCGGAACGGTTCTGTCACAGGAGTCGGAGAAAAGAAGCACAGAGTGCCGTAAACTTCACCTGCCACCGTGACGGGAATGCCCATGTAAGCTTCGATTTTGAAGGCAGGATCGTCCGTCTTGAAGGATAAACCCGAAAATCTCACCGACTCAAAGTAGATCGGTTCTTTTGCCATAGCCGTAGCCACGCAGAAGGTGTTTTCCAAATCATAGATTTGTTCTTTGACGATCGACCCGTCGGGACACTCAACAGCCATTATTTGATAGTTGTCGCCTTGAATGCACGACAAAATTCCCACCGACAGGCCTAACTGCCGGCATCCCATTGCCAGCAGTTCTTGGAGGCGCAAATCAAAGGTAGAGAGGCGGTTGAGCGGGTCTGTACGGGGAGCCGAAGTCACTTGGTACAAAGCTTTAATTGCAGCTTCGCTTTCTCGCAGTTCTTGTTCTGTTTGCTTGCGGACGCTGATGTCGCGGGAAATGCCGATAATTTCTTGCACTTCGCCGGTTTCGGGATCGCCGATCGTGCGGCCGGTGGTTTCAAACCAAATGTATTTGCCGTCTTTGCGGCGGATGCGGTAGCTGACGGTGTAAGTAACTGGGAGTGCCAGGACTTTCCAGTGAGCTTTGGCGATGGTTTCTAAATCGTCGGGGTGAAAATAATCGTTGGGGACGCGGCCGATGAGTTCCGAAGGTTCGTATCCCAGCAAAGCGCGGCTGGCTGGCGAGACGTAAAGAAACACGCCTTTGGGGTTGTGTCTGGTGATCATGTCGGTTGAGTTCTCTGCCATCAACCGATAGCGGTCTTCGCTCTCTAAGCGTTCGACTTGAGAATTGCTCAATGCTTCTAGCATTCGGTTGATGGTGTCGGCCAAACTTGCGAGTTCATCTGCTCCGGCCATTTCAACGCGCAAGTCTGGGTCGCCGTTGGCTGCGATGTTGCTGACGCTGGTGCTCAAGGAAGCCAATCTCGCCAACACTAATTTTTCTAGCAACAGCAGAGCGATCGCGCTAAATATTAAACCTACTGCCAGTATTGATAAGGTAAACAGCTCCAAGGTAGCCTGACCTTGGCGATAGATGATGCGCTCTGCCTCTACTCGCAGCAGCAGCGCTAGGTTGCCGTGGATGTCGCGAATCAGGGCGTATCCTGCGACTAAGCTGTCACTGAGCGGCTCGACTAAAATTTCTACTGATTTGAGGTGGGAAATTTTTAGTTTGAGATTTTCCAACTCTTGCCTAGATCGAGCCATCGCCTTGGCGCCGTGCCCGGAGTAGTTCGTGGCTCCCACTTTAAAATCTAAACTCGGCAATCTAAAATCCACTGACAGGTGAGTCAGTTCTGAAAGCAAACCGATTTCGCTGCTGTCGAGGTAGCGTCCCAGGATCAGCGTCCCGCGCGGCGGGCCTTGGGCGTTGCTGTTGAAAATCGGCTTTGAAGCAATCAGCAGCGTGGCTTCTGGCAGGGTGAGGACGCCTGTTTTGGCGGGGGAGCGATCGCCTGCTACTGTCGAGGAGTCTAGCAGCGCGTCGGTCAAGTGCTGTTTTAAGCTTTCGGGAATCGGGAATTCTGTTTGGGATTTCAGGTCGAAACCTTTGCTGAATATAGTCTTACCGCTGGAGTCCAGCAGCACCAATAAGTTTAGTCTCAAGTAAACAAATGTCGAATCGACAAAATTTGACTTGACAAAATTTTCGTTCCGTGTATCAACGAAAGAGTATATATCGTCCCACTCGGCGTAATCTTGGGCGCTGGTGTTTAAATTCGACAAGTCGTCATCCAATGCGTCCAAAGCCCGCGCGACATCCTGGCGGACGTACTGTGCCTCCAGGTTGTGAAAATCGTGCAGCAAAATGGTTGATGCAGTGGCATAGAGAACCAGAATCAGGCTGATCAGTGCTGCACCGATGATTAATAGTGTTTTTTTTCGGAGTTGCATGGCGTCGCCCTCCTCACGGTGCTACTAGGCAACTAGCCTGGGGAGGTTTGAGACGTAGGTTGTTTAGCATTAGCGATCGCAGAGCCTGCGTGTTTTGACTGTTGTGGGCTGAGTAGGAAAAACCCTTGGTATTTCCAAGGTATCGCGTATGTCGCCCCCCACAGTCAGTATAGTATTTCCACACCTTTAGCTAGGCAGACGAGAATCCCCACACTATTTAGTTAGCGCGTGGATGAAAGTCGAGCGAGTCCCTCCAGGAGTGTTCTTGGGGGTGGTTCGCACTCCTGGAAAGGAGCGGCGAAACGAGCACGCCCCGCAGATTCCTCGCTAAGGAAATCGGATCTATAGCAGTTCTCAATCTTGGTGAGGTATGCCCTATGCCCTATGCCCTATGCCCTGCCCTATGCCCGCTTATCAAGCGTGCACCTCATGTTACTGACAAAGGCTATAGTACAAATCGCGTGTTTCGGCACTGTGGGAGTGAGGACACGAGTTGTCAAACCTCCCAACGCTGTGTAAGACCGCGATCGTACTGGGTACGAACTTCTTCGGAAGTCCCGATCTCTGGTAACGGCGGATGAAATGCGAAGCCCAGGCTGTACCGCGTGAGCGGGAGAGTGTGGGTACTTCCCTATTATGCACAACCTATTACCTACCAGTTATGACCTGACGATCGGCATTTTCAAAAGAAACGGGCGATCGAACTCAAAACAGTTAGCGTTTAATAGGGCCTGTGTACAGGGCGGCGGGCCGTTGGAAGAACTTGGTGCTGGGTCGATCGCCCTAACTATTACTATAGCTAAAAAATATTGGGCAGAGAGCGGACTGGGGCTTTTAGTTGAACCCGCAAAAAAGTTTTCATTTCAGAAGCTTTTTTTGATTTTTGTCCTTCTACAGCAATCCTTGCAGGAGATGTGGAATGGGTCGAAAAGCTAATCCAGCGTCGAAGCCTGAACCACGTTCATAACTGACGAAAAAATTGCTATAGCAGAAGTAATTAATATCCGCAGACTTTTCGTTTACCTCAAGAGAAAAAGATACAGCATATTCGGTGGTTCGTGAAGTACACTATAAAGCTATATTGTGCGGTACGTGTTATGTAGGGTGCGTCGCTGCTCGTGTTTAATGGAACTTGCAGATTGATGCGTGGCGACGCACCTTACTTGCGACAAGATTGTGTGTACCGCACATACATGGAATATGCTGTAAGATGTATAAATTCATAGGTTTTACTCTCTTCAAAAAACCTAGAGGAGCGGGTTTACTAATAACCTTCAATAAGCTGTTGCGGCATTTAAATTGTATGTCAAAAAACAATCCAACTCTTGTGGGGTGGGCGTCCCGCCCGCGGAGAATATGCAATTTAACTGCGCGACAGCTTACTGCCAACAAATTAACTAAGGATCGCGAATTAAATAACTTACAATTTTAATTGTTATGGTGGGATGGGCGTCCCGCCCGTCCAAAAAGGGCGGGCTATAAGAGCCCAACCGCTACTCCCCACTTTCAAGAGTGTAAGTTATTTAATTCTCATTCCTAAACCCGCCCCCACCCCACGATAAAATCCTTTAATAAAAATAGTGCCTGATGTCAGTATAAACTCACATCAGGCACTATCTGCAATCCGATGATCGCAACTTTAGTCTTGTTTACCGGATGACGGCTAAAGCACCGGCGCCTGCTGCTGCGACGGCTGAAGAAAGAGCGGTGAAAAACAGCCACCAAGAAGCAACTTCTGCTGCTTTCCGGGTTTCTTCTGCTTGTTTTTCGGCTTGTAATTTGATGCTTTCGAGGCGAAGCTGCGCTTCTTGCTGCAAGCGTTCTGCTCTTTGCAAGACGCTGTTGCGGCTTCTCTCAATTTGGTCGATCAAGCGGTTGGCATCTGCTTCGGAAATGTCCTCGCGGGAACTAATTAGTGCTACTAAAGTATCGCGGTTGAAGTGACCCAGCCGATCGCGCAAAGCGTCAAATCCGGCTTGCGGATCGTCAAATAACTTCCGCACGTCCCGCGTAATGCCTTCGTAGTTGAGTTCAGGGCGATCGAGCGAATTGAGGTAATCCCGAACTTTGCCGAGAATCCCGTCAATTACCGACTGAATGCGCTCCTGTATTTTCTGAATTTGCAGTGCGAACTCGTCGCGCACCGACAAAACTCCATCGACAATGCGACTGGCTTCTGCTTCAGAAATATCCTGCCGCTGAGACAACAGAGAAACAACTGTATCTCGATCGATGTGCGACAGCCGCTCGCCCAAACTGTAAGCGCCGACTTTTGGGTCGTGCAGCAGCAGTTGCAAGTCGCGCTTGATGGCTTCGGGATTTAATTCATCCTTGCCCGTATTGCGTAAATAATCTTCTAAAACACTCTGAAAATCCTGCACTTGGCTTTGCATCCGCTTTGCCAAACGGCGCGGCGCTTTCACGATCGAGCCGAGAGTATCCTGCACTTGGTCGATAATTTGATTGACTTGTTCCTCGGTCAAATCTTCTCTCTGAGAAAGCAGTTTTACCAAAGTATCGCGATCGACTTGAGACAGGCGGCCCCGCAGCGCTAAAGCTCCTTCTTTTGGATTTTCCAGCAGTTTGGTCAAATCCCGCTTAATCCCTTCTGGATTGAGTTCTGATTTGCCAGTATTGCGAAGGTAATCTGCAAGCGCGGTGGTGGTATTGTCGTACTGATCCTTAGCTTTTTCGGCCAACTTTTGCGGCGCCTGCAGCGCACTGTGCCAATTTTGTTCGGCGCTATCGAGAAGCTGATTTACTTGGTCTTCGCTGAGGTCTTTCCGCTGAGATAGCAATTTTACCAAAGTTTCGCGATCGAAGCGAGAAGCTCTAGCTCTCAGCGCCCACATTCCCGCTTCCGGGTTGTCCAGCAGCGTTTTCAAATCGCGCTTGATGCCTTCGGGATTGAGTTCTTCTTTGCCCGTAGAATTCAAGTATTCTTGCAATTTTTGCCACTGGTTGTCTAGTCGGACTTGCGCTGCTTCTTGCAGACCTTTGGCATCTGCTAAGACTACATCTCGCGTCCTTTCCAACTCTTTAACAATCTGTTCTACTTCCTGGAAGCCGAAGTTTTCGCGACCTCTAAGAATTTGCACGAAACTGTCGCGGGTGTAAGGAGAAAGCCGATCGCGCAACTGTTCGTAAGTTGCATCGGAATCCTCTAAGATTTTTTTGAAATCGCTCCCGATACCTGCTGCTGTCAGTTCCTCTTTCGGCGTCAGCTTCAAATAAGTTTCCACCCGCCACTGCAAATCGCGAGCTTTTTCTTGCTCCTCGGCAAAGATCGCGGTTTGTAAAACTCGCTGTCTAATTGCTTCTAATTCCTGGGAAATTTCTTTAATTTTGTCTTGGGTAAAAACGCCTCGACTGGCTAAGATTTCGGCAAAATTAGACTGTTTGAGTTTTTCTAATTCGCGGCGCACAGTTCCCGGATCTGCGGTAGGATCGTAGAGTACGTCACGAAATTCGCGCTCGATCGCTTGCGGGTTCATCTGCCACGAATAAGTGTTGAGCAAGTAGTTTTCTACGTCGGCGCGAATGGGGCTGTAAGTTTCGGGTTCGCCTTTGACTTGAGCGGTAATTTTATCAGCTTGCTGGCTAACTTTGTCTTTAGCTACTTTGAGCTGACCCATTACTTTTTCAACATCCAAGTCGGAAATATCCGTGCGACCCAAAACTACTCCCATTAAAGCATTGACTGCCATTGTCGTTGCTTGGGACATCATTGTGGGGCTTTGTCCGGGATTTTGACCGCCCAGATTTCCGAGGACTTTTTCTACCCTACTTGTCAGCGTATCTGAGACCAAATCTCCCGATTTGGCAGATTTGAGATAGTCTACCAATTGGGCGATCCCGTCTGATGGCTGCCCTTGTTTTCCTACTTGTTTCCAAGCATCTTGGAGTTGGTCTACAATCCGGTTTACGTCGCGTTTTGACAAGTCCGATCGCGAACTTACTAAATCTACGAGAGTTTGCCGATCGAGATTCGGCAAATTTTCACCAGCAATTGCTTTGAGTTGGGGATCGTTGAGCAATTTTTCAAATTCGCTACGCATCCCTTTGATGTCTAATTCAGGCGGTTTGAGGCTTTGGATGTAGTCTTCGACGTTTTCTCGCAAGCTTGTAGGGTCGATCGCGCTACCGAGTTCCTGGCCCATTGCTGCTGCTGCTGCTTTCGCTGTAGCGACGACTTGGTTGCTGGCTGCTTTCGCGCCGAGTGCCGCCGCTGCGGTGCCGAAAATGGCTTGAACGCCTGATGTCGCGGTATTGACGACGGAACCGATCAGGGAACCGACGGTGGTGGAGCTCACCCAGACGAGTAGCGAGAAATAGGCAGCCCACACGACTAAACCGACGATCGCACCTAAACCGGGACTGCTAATCAAGCTGAGCTTAACTGCAAGCAAGCAAGCGAAGAATAGGGCGACGGTGACAGTGATTAGCGTCCAAGTGCCTACCTTTCGGCCGATGTGGCGGACTGGGGAGCCCCCGCTATCCGAGTTGTGGCCGTCGTCGTGGGATTGTCCCATGTAGGAAAGGCCCGCGGCTACTGATAAATTTGTTAGCAAAAGTTGGAAAGCGCAGGCGAGTACGACTCCAGCGATTAGGGCGATAAAAAATTGCGGCCCCGAATAGAGGAGTGCTGCGTCCTCTACTCTGCTTGTTGTAGTAGTCTGCTCTACTGGCACTTGGGCCAGCCAGAACCCGATGTTATACAGTTGTGGATTTATTGGGAAATTTTGATACATAGTATATTCCTCGTTAAAGGGTGGGTGCGCCCGATCGTTGGCGCGAGTTGACTAATTATATAGTTTTAGACTCATGCCCCCAATGGCAAGCATCACCTGATTGACGAGCTAAAGCATCCCCCTACAGTTGGAAGTGTATAAATATGTCTGCGGCCGGCTATCAATTTAGGAATATTTGTGGTATGTAAGTCTGATTAAAATAATCGCAGAGGAGAATCTGTGGTCGATCGATATTAAGAGCAATACTTAAGTGCCAAATAGTTTGCTAAAATTCTCCATAGTTAATGATTGAGAGGAAGTTTTGTGTTTGCCCTCAAACGAGCGCTCAAACTGAATAACAACGAAGCGACTTTGATGGCAAGACACGCAGGATTCCGGCGCGTAGTATTTAACTTTGGGTTAACCTTGCGGACTCAAATGTATAGCGAGGGGCAATTCACAGACTCGAAAGTGCTCAACGAAGTTAAAAAAGTTCTCACCAACTACGTCAAGAAACAGCCTAAATTTGGTTGGATGAACCAGTTATCTAGTCGAGTTTATCAAAACGCTTTGATTGACTTGAAAGATGCTTTTAGTAGGTATCGTTCGGGGAAAGCAGGTCATCCGAAATTTGCTCGTCGCCGATCCGGTCAATCTTTTACGGTCGATTCGTCTAACGGCAAAGTTTTATTGGCTGCTGGCAGTACAATCAAGATTCCTACCTTGGGAAGTTTTCGACTTTATGAACCCTTAGAATGCGGATTCGTATCTCAAACTTTTACGATTTCAAAAGAAGGAAGTCGCTGGTTTGTGTCCTTCTGCATTGATGCAGAACGTTTGCCAGTTCGACAGCCTGAGAACTCTGTAGGAATCGATGTGGGCATTAAATATGCGGCCACCCTGTCAAACCAACAGGTCTTTGATGCACCAAAGCCGTTAAAACAAGCGAAAACCAAGCTTGCTACCTTGCAACGCAAAGCCTCAAAACAGATAAGAGGCTCCCAAAGTCAGCGCAAAACCTACCATAAAATCAGCAGACTTCACGCACGGATAGCTCGTATTCGTTTAGATTTCCTTCACAAGTTAACAACTTATTTAGCCAAAACTTTTAAGCTAATCAAGATTGAAAACTTGAACGTTCAAGGAATGATGGCGAATCACAAGTTAGCCGGGGCAATATCGGATCTAGGGTTTTACGAATTCAAACGCCAACTCGATTATAAGTGCAAAATGTATGGGGCACATTTAGTGCTGGTAGACAAATGGTTCCCCAGCACTAAAACTTGCTCGAATTGTGGCACTAAAAAAGATATGCCACTAGGCATTCGGACTTTCGACTGTCCTGTTTGTGGCATATCTTTAGATCGCGATTTGAATGCAAGTCTGAACATTTTAAACTGGGAACCCTCGGCAGCCAGGGGGATAGCCTACTTATCTTGGGATTAGCCGTCTACCCAACAGCGTAGGAAGTAAACATGAATTGTATCTAAAGATGGCTTTAGATAAGTTTAGGTAAGTTTTACGAAGCAGTCGGCACAGAAGCCCAGACAAATTGTTCGCAATTCATCAACCAATGCCATAGGAAATTCGCTTTTAAGGAATTCGATAGTGCAGCGAGAAAGTCATGCAATTATTATTGGCGGCAGTTTAGCAGGACTGTTTGCCTCTAGAGTATTAGCAAAACACTTTGACCGAGTAAGTATTGTTGAACGAGATTTTTTTCCAGAAAAACCCGCACCTCGCCCCGGAATTCCTCAATCTTGTCACCTTCACATCCTTTTAAATCGGGGGAAAATCATCCTAGAAGAGTTTTTTCCCGGTTTGGAAAACGAACTGGTAGCTGCTGGTGCTCCTAGTTTAGATCCGAGGTCGATCGCGTGGTTTAGTCCGGCGGGTTTTGCCCCGCAATTTAGCCCGGATCTCAATGATTTAATTATGTTCAGTCGGGATTTACTTGATTGGCAAATTCGCCGCCGCTTGGCTGAAAATACGAACGTGCATTTCCTCCAAGGAGGCACAGTAACTGGGTTCCTGGCGAATGCCTCGCGCGCGGAGGTTACTGGCGTGTCGGTGCGTTTTCGCGATCGCCAAAACCCAGCCAATATTCACGAACAAAATTTGAATGCAGATTTAGTAGTCGATGCTGGTGGCAAAGTTTCCAAAACACCTCAATGGTTGAAAAGTTTGGGCTATGAACCTCCGCAAGAAACCGTAATCAATGCTTTTGTCGGCTATGCCACCCGCATCTATAAATGCAGCGGTAAATTGTCAGACACAGCGCCAGTATTTGTGTCAACAGCACCCCCATTTCGCACTCGCGGCGGTGCAATTTTCCCGATCGAAGGCAATCGCTGGCTGGTGACTCTCGGCGGGGGCGATCGCGATTATCCCCCCGCCGAGGAAGCAGGTTTTCTAGAATTTGCCCGCACTCTGCCAACCCCGACAATTTATGATGCGATTAAAGACGCAGAAGCCATCACACCTATTTATAGTTATCGAGGTACGGAAAACCGTTTGCGCCACTACGATCGCCTCCGTCGTTACCCTGAAAACTTAATAATTATCGGTCATGCAGTTTGCGCTTTCAACCCGGTTTACGGTCAGGGAATGACCGTTGCTGCACTGGATGCTCAGATGCTAGATGGATGCCTGCAAAAGCAAAGAGAGCGGTATCCAGAAGGCGATTTAACAGGCTTGGCGCGACAATTTCAACAAAACCTAGCAAAATTACACACTATTCCTTGGACGTTTGCCATCAGTCAGGATTCCCGCTATCGGGGAAGTACGGGTGCAAAACTAAACCTTGCTACGCGGCTGACAATTGATTACATGGATCTGGTGTTACAAGTGCTGGTCTCAGATGCTAAAGTTTGTCAAGCATTTTTGGAAGTTCTGCACATGATTGAGTCGCCGGCTGTACTTTTTCATCCCAGTATTGCGGTTAAGGCGATCGGGCAATTAGTCACCAGAAGGCAGAAGGCAGAATTAATATAAAGAGTTTATACAGAATCAGGTTATTTTTGCCAATTCTATTTGCTCACCGCCGATAAAGGGAGATAAACGCAGATGAATATAAATTCATCTGCGTTTATTTAACCTAATATTATGGGGAGCATCTCAGTTTTGCAAAAAGCATTTTTTTTATTATAGTGCGAGCTTAAGAGCTCGCGTATTCTACAAATCGCGAGCTCTTAAGCTCGCACTATAAATGCAAAACTGAGATGCTCCCATATTATGTCTGCTCGAAACTGCATGATAAAAAACATAACTTGGGCGACTGAGGTTTTCAGATATTTGAGGTAATAAGATGGGTAAAATCCGATTTTGTACCCCAATTGTCGATTTTTGAAATAAATTATTATTAGATTTATTTCAAAAATTGTTTGCAGTCAGGACTTGCCCCAAAAAACTCAATAAACCTGGTTTTTTACCCATATCTCTTGTACTTCACGCTATAATTGTCGTAAAAAAAATCGGTTTCTGCATCTATATAGATTTGTGCAATTCTCAATTTCCAACCAAACAATCTAATTGTTCTTGCATTTGGGCGGTAACTAAATCGAAACAAGCATCGACATAATCGCGATCGCCCGCCGCCTCCTTACCGTACCTCTCAAATACAATCGGTTCGCAGACGCGAGTCCGAATTTGCACGGGAAAAGGCAAATGTGGCAAAGGCCCAATAGCCAATCCCCAAGGCAATCCCAAATACACCGGAAATACCACCGGATCGATGCCCAACAACCACGGCATCCCCCATTCGTGCAATTGCTTAACTTGTTCGTAAAAATCCGCCAAAACTATCAGAGTATCGTGGGCACCGTGCGATATAATTGGTACAATTGGCACTTCTTCTCGCAAGGCTAATTTAATAAATCCCTTGCGTCCGGCAAAGTAGATTTTATTTCGCAAGTGATAGGGGCGGAAAGTATCTTCTGCGCCGCCCGGATAGACGAGAACCGGGGCATTTTTTCGCAAAGCTGCGATCGCCATTTTCGGATGCGCCTTCAGGGCGCCGCACTGAACCGCCATGCTAGCAACATCAGGAGAAACCTTCCAAACCGTCGGGTGCATCAATCCGTATGCCAAGCGTTCCGTACCGTACCTGCGGAACCATTCGTATAGGAACATAAACATATCTGGAGTCGCAATTCCCCCGTTGTGAGAACCGACAACGAGCATTTTTCCGCTCGCGGGGACGTGGTGCCAGCCGTCGCTTTGTACGCGAAAATAGTAGCGGTACAGCCATTCCCAGACTGGCAGCAAAAGTTTAATGAAGTCGGGATTGCGATCGTCCAAAGATAAACCGTCAAAGGGATAGTTAGAGGATTTTTTTTGAGTAGTTTTTGTCACTTTAAAAATATTGGGAATTGGGAATTGGAAGTAGGATCGCGTAGCCGAAGTATTGGGAATTGGGAATTGGAAGTAGTAGCGCGTAGTCGAAGTATGGAGGATTGGGTCGAAAAGCATTGGTAGCAAGTAACCAATAATATCATGTCCGGTTAATCAGTTATCATTTGAGTGCGAGCTTCTAGCTCGCGAGCTAGAAGCTCGCACTCAACAATCACTCGTATTAAACAATAAATATAAGCGATCGCTCTGACTCCATTTAACCAATCACCAACCACAAATAACCAATCACAAACAACCAACAACTAATCACAATTAAGTAAAAAAGTCAATACCGTTTCATCAATTCCCTTTAGTTTCAGCGGCTTATATTTAATAATTCGACCTTCCTCAACATAATCTGCAACCGCAGCCGAAATTAGCACGGTGTTTGGTTGCGCCACCTCTTGCAAGCGGGCGGCAATATTTACGCTCGGCCCGATCGCAGTATAATCCGATCGGTCGGGGCCACCAAACATCCCCACCACCGCAGTACCCTGGTGAATTCCGCAGCGAAACCGCACCGGATGCACCCCATTTTCTCCCACAATTCCCTGCTCCAACCAGCCCTTGTTAAGCTCCTTCAGAGCTTGCAGCATTTGCCTTGCAGCAGCTATAGCGCGGCGTACTTGCTCGTTAGGCGTTAGTTCCTCCGGGGCGCCAAAGAAAGCCATTACCGCATCTCCGACAAACTTGTCAACCGTACCGCCGCTGTCAAAAATAGCCTTAGTCATTGCCGCCAAATATTCATTCAACAGTTCAGCCACCCGACGCGAGCGCAGCGTATTTGCCATTTCCGTAAAACCGACAATATCGCTAAACAAAATAGTAATCAATCGCGGTTCCGGGCGCAAATCTAGGGCCAAATCTCCAGCCGCTGCGGCCTTCACCATCGACGGCGGCAAAAATCGGCGCAGCACCGACTCAGTTAAATAACTGTTCAACTGCTGCACTCGGCGCTCGTTTTGTTTGAGGGCGATCAAATTCCGCACTTCCGCCAACAATTCGCGATCGTTAAAAGGCTTGGACAAATAAGCGTCAGCACCCCGTTCTACTCCTTCAATTCGAGTATCTTCATCGGCTTTAGCAGTCAGCAAAATTGCCGGAGTTCCCTGCAATTCCTCATCCTCTCTAATCATCCGAATCAAATCCAAACCCGAGAGCAAAGGCATCATCAAATCCGTTACAATTAAATCTGGACGGCGGTTTTTTGCCACGGCAAATCCTTCTTCTCCGTTGCGGGCCAGCAAAACTGCAAAGCCGGAATTTCGCAAAATTCCCGACACATAAAAGCGCAAATCTGGATTGTCGTCAACTACCAAAACCGTCGCCGCTGCTGTTTCTGAACTTACCGCTCCTAGCGCCTCAAAGTTATGATTTTCTGCCTCATTTTCCGACAAATCAGACTCAACATCTGCCAGTTCCACCGAAGCTTTGGATGAGTGAAACTCTGCAGGTATTTCTAGTACCTGTTCTGGGGGCAAGTGAGTCGAACCGAAGTGCAGCCAAACGCTAAAAGTAGTACCTTCGCCGTAAACTGACTCGACGGAAATTTGACCGCCGTGGAGTTCGACTAATTCTTTGACAAGTGCCAAACCTAAACCGCTGCCTTCGTAGGAACGGCTGGCAGAACCTTCGGCTTGGTGAAAGCGCTCGAACAAATAGGGAATTTGTTCGGTGCGAATGCCGATGCCGGTGTCTTTTACTTGCAACAAGCAGTGAGCGCCGGCCGATGCAACTGTCAGGGTGATATTTCCCCCTTCTGGGGTGAATTTGACAGCATTTGATAGCAGGTTGTAAATAACTTTGTCAAATCTTTCAATATCCAAATAAAGTAAAGGACATTCTTGCAGTTGGGTAATTAAGTGGAGTCCTTTTTTTTCGCAGTAGGCGCGGAACGACTCTGCGGTGGAGTAACAGAAACCGACCAAATCGCAGGGGCGAAAACTAGGCTGCATCCGTCCGGCATCGAGCCGCTGCAAGTCCAGCAGTTGATTTACCAAGCGCAGGAGGCGGCGGGAATTTCGCAAAGCGATTACGGCTTGTTCGTAGGGCAAGTCTTCTTTGCGGCCGCAAGCTGATTCTAGAGGGCCGATAGTTAGTGTTAGAGGGGTGCGGAATTCGTGGGAGATATTTTGGAAAAACTCGGTTTTGAGCCGATCGGCTTCTAGAAGCCGTTCTGCCTGCTGTCTGGTAGTCTGGTACAGGCGCGACTGCTGCACCGCCAGAGCAGCTTGAGTTGCCACTATTTGAGCTAGGTCAATGTCTGAGAGGTTCCAGCGGCGGACGATCCGATTTTGGCGCAGGGAAATGCTGCCGATGATTTTGCCTTCTGAGAGCAAGGGAACGACTAATAGGGCGCGGGCGGGCGATCGAACTTGCAGTTCTGTAACATTTAACTCGGGGTGTTCGTGGAGGTCTTCGATCGCCACCGGCTCTTTTGATACCATTACTTGCAGCAACACCGGATTGCCGCGAATCGGTACCAAAGACTGCGGTAGGGAAGGATGGGCAAAAACCCAGCCGCGAGCGTTCCCAGCAGCAATAGCAGAAGCTATATCAGGGCTTGGAGGGTTCCCAACTACCTCTGGATGGTTAAAACCTTGTTCTACAGCCACGGTATCCCTAGCGGTGTCGTAGAGCCCCACGCACTGGACGTACTCATCATCTTCTGTCCACAGAGATAGGGCGCAGCCGTCAACTTGCAAAGCTTGGCCGAGCTGTTGAGTAATGGCTGCAAAAATATTTTGGGGGTCGAGGCTCGATCGAATTGCCGTAGTAATAGTATTGACTAATGCCTCGCGCTTTGCCAGCGCCCGCACCTTTTCGTAAGCCCGGGCTTGAGAAAGCGCCAAAGCCGCTTGGTCGGCTACCGTAATTACCAACTGTACCTCGTGGTCTTGCCACTGGCGCGGTAGATCGAACTGGTGCAGCGCCAAGACAGCCATCAGTTCCATTTTATAAAACAGGGGTACGATCAAGCTCGATCGAATATTCGCAGCTTGATAAGCTTGCTGTCGCTGCCGATTGTTCCAGTTTAAAACTCGATCGTCAGTTTGGGCATCTTGAATCACCTCCACATCCCGAGTTTCCCAAACCAAATCCCGCAGCAAATCCGGGGACAGTTCGGCTGCTGCATCATCTCCGGGTCTGGCTTCAGCATCCTCCTTCTGGTAAACGAACCACTCATCGGCCACCTGACCGTCTTGGAACGGCCGCAGCAGACACCAACTCACCTCAAACATCTGCCCGACGGTTTCGACAATTCTTTGCAGCATTTGCTGGTAATTGGGAGCCGATCGGATAGTATTTGTAACGGCATAAAGCAGCGATTCTTGCGAGAGAGCCCGGCGCAGTTCATTGGTGCGCGCTTTCAGGATATTGTGAGTATCAACAGCTTGACTGACAAGAGTTTTGAGTTCTTCAGCATCCCAAGGCTTGGTAACGTATTTGAATACTTTGCCAGCGTTAATAGCTTCTACTAAATCTTCAACATCTGTATAGCCAGTTAAAATAATTCGGATCACGTCGGGGTATTGAGCCGCCGTCAGGCTGAGAAACTCCGTACCGCTCATTTTTGGCATTCGCTGGTCGGAGATAATCACGGCAACTTCTCCCTGTTTTGCCAAAATTTCGAGGGCGGCGGGGCCAGATTCAGCTCTGAGCACTTTGTAGTCTCGATGGAAGGTGCGGTAAAGCAAATCGAGGTTATCCGGTTCGTCATCGACGATCAGAATTTTTAACTTAGGATTTTCTTGGGAATTCATGCACCGTTCTCCTGTGCCCCGGGGCTGTTCGATTTAATAAGTCTGATGAAAGGAAGAATTCGCCGGTTTCTGTTGCTGAAGTCACAATAATTCGTGAATTTGAAGTTGTTGTGAGGCAAGCCGAAGCAAAAATTAACCTTGATTTTTAGTGTCTGAGCTTTCTATTCGGAATTCTTCTAAGCCACAGTTGTCTGTCGTGCACCCCAATTTTATTATTTAATGATATTCACATAAACTCGTTTCGCCGCAAATACCCTCGCTCCCTCACCTCTCTGCAGCAGATAAAACATGAATCCGGCACTTGAAATTGCCGTCTGGATATCTCATAATACATAGGAATAACCGTCCTGATTGTGAATTGATTTGCCAAATTTATGTGTTATTGTCGATCCTCTGCCTGTTTTATTTGGTATGTGAAAACTGCCCGCACCACCATACAATAGACAACCAACCTCTTCACCTGTATTTTTCCCCAGAGGTGACAGCCATTTTAACAGTCAGCCAAGGATACGGCTCGCGAACCGGCATAAAGACCTTGACCGATCTTCGGGGGTGGCTGACAGACCGCAGAGGCTTTGAGTGCGGTGACGCAATTACTGTACCATTTGAGTTAGACTTGCACTTTTCCCCCCAGCGCGGCATTTTTTGTACCTCCTGCAGACCTTTGACCAGCCAATTACTGCGGTGTTTCACCGCAAGCCCGAGCCTCCATCTGTTAATCTTAGCTAGGGATGTACTTTGTGGAAACCGGTCTATCAGCTCAATCGAGGTTTTGAAGGTCTCGATCGCTCTTTGCACAGTATCGCAGCCCAATATCGAGCCGACGGGGGAAAATCACTGCAGACTGTTTTCAGGCATCCAAATTTTAATTGGACGGTTGGACAGTACCCTCGGGCGCAACAGGTAAGGCCGGTTCGATCGGGGACGGGCGATGGATTGCCCAGAACTGCTGAAAGCTCGATTGCCAGGCCCGGGGCCGGCGATGAACATCCGACGCGCGATCGCGCCCGGTGTTAGTCTGGCCAGTCGTTGAGTTTTTCAATTACCGCTTGACGGTTGACATTCCGCCGTTCTAACCCACATTCCGCACCCCCAAAGGGCATCGTACACGGGTTGAGCGGGTCAAAGTGAGTCAGTCGAGAGCATAGTGAGTAGAAATACCCAAAACTAGGTGTCGCTCAGCATCACCTAGTTGTCCATTCTTGAAAATTCAGGTTCGGGCATGAGTTAAATCTGATTCTGTTAAAAATGCGTAAGCGTTGCTTGCCGTAGGCATCGCTCCAAATCCCAAACCAAGTTTATTACCCAGCGGTAACATGATTCATGAGGAAAATGCGTTAATTGCGATCGCGAGCAGTAGTCAATCATCACCAAAAATAGTCTAAACTGGCGATCGCTATGAATGTTCAAATCAGGATTCAGCAGCCCATGCAGAAAGCATCTGAGATGGCAGTAGAAAACTTAGACCATTTGGGCTTAGTAGCTGGTCTAGTTGATGACCTAGGTATCGTCCAAAAAATCAATGAATTAGTAGGCGAACAACCAGGTGAAATTGTCAGCCCCGGCTTGGTAGTTAAAGCCATGATTATCAGGTAGTCCTGCATAGCAATGAAAATGTGTTAGAATTTTATTCTTTATATTTCAGCTTATGAACTGTCCCAAGTGTAACTCTGAATACCAGGTTGAAAAATGGTCGCACTCGCTAGCGATTAGCAAAATTTTAAATGTCGTCGAGATTCTGGAAGACAATGAGTCAATCGATTTGAGATTTGAGATTTTAGATTTTAGATTAAAGAATTGAAGCATTCACCCCACGAATAAATTCGGGGGCTCCTTTATCGGATACAGGTTTTTTATTTATCCACGGATGAATCCGGGGGCTTGTATCCTGGATGCTTGATTGTCAAAAAAGAAAGGGAAGCTCACAATTCAATGTGATGAACTGCGGTCATTCATTTGTAGGCAATAAGGATAACAAGCAGTGGAAAGAGCTCGCAATTGATGTATCAACTTTCATAAATTGTAGGAGTGTATATTGGCAAAAGAGATCGAGCTGGCGATCGAGGATTATGGGATTCTTGTGCCACCTGTTCCAGAGTCAATGTGCCGTAAGTTATACAGACTTTTGTCTTTTCGTAGGTCACAGTTTTTCCTCAAAAAAGACACAAGGCAGTAGGAAAGGAGACTGGTCTGACAAACTCCATAGAAAGATTTAATAATACGATGAGACAAAGCATATCTAGTAGGGCAAGAAAAACTCTTTCATTCTCCAAAAAACTCTCCAATCATATTGGGGCTATTTGGTATTTTATTCATGAGTATAACGCCAGTCGATCTATCAATTAAAACCCTGGATTTTCCTTGCTATGCAGGACTACCAGATGTTGAAGTAGAACCAGTGCGATCGTTCAAAATTCAAACTGTGCCTATTTTTAAGGAAGGACTCGAACAATATTGTCAGGGAAATTTTGCTAATGCCAAAGTTTGCTTTGAACAGATAGTGCCTCTAAATCCCGATGACAAACCCAGCCAACTTTACCTATAACGCATCCAAGAACTGTTAGAAAATAGTATTCGCGCTAACTGGAATGGCGTGTGGAAATTTACCGAAAAGTGACATTAACACATCAATTGGAGGGATAAAAATAATGACATCTGGAAGCTTACAAACTGTGACACAAATTTGTGGAGAATTTATCGACCAATTTCCACCGGAACACGACTCCCTAGAACTTACTTTTACGCCGAGTTCTCGCCCCATCCAGCAGCGTTGGCGCAACAACCGGCTGTCAGCTCATTTTGTAGCCGATTATTTGTCCAGCTTTCTACCGGTGGATGCAGAGGATGCTAGCAGCGAGAAACGGGTTAAACAAAGCAAGGGAGCTGTGAGCTACGTCGCCAACGAACTGTTAGAAAATGCGATAAAATTTAATAAGGATGATACCAATTACAAAGTCAAATTTGGCATCCACTTTATTGGTGAAACAGAAGTGACGGCCGTAATTTTTGCCAGTAATAGTGTCAATCCAGAAGGCGCAAATAAGTTGAAGGAGTTTATTAAAGAAATTTTGGCTTCCGATCCCAATGAACTTTATTTGCAGCAGCTTGAAAAGAATGCTGAATCTGAAAGCGACACCTCGGGATTGGGATTGCTGACGATGATTAATGACTATTCAGCTAAGATAGGTTGGAAATTCGAGCCAAGGCCAGACAGTGATACGATCGCTGTTACGACTGTGGTTCAAATTACGGTCTAGTTTCAACCATTTCAATATTTACTCTCTTTTGCATCGCAGTATTTTAGTCAGGAAACCAAAGAACTATGGGCATTCAAGAAATTAAAGGTGAAGATTACTGCATTCAGTACGATCGCGAATCGGTGACAGTCACTTTCCAAGGCGAACTCAGCCTGGGCGGGCCGGCAGAGTATGCACCAATAATTGAGTTGTTAGATGAGGTCGCCAATCCCGAACCGCCTGCTATTACCTTGAACCTAAAAAAATTGGAATTTGTTAACAGTTCTGGTATCAATATGCTGTCTAAGTTTGTCATTAGCGTGCGGAAAAAGAAAACGATTCAACTTTTGGTATTGGGTTCAAATGATGTTCCTTGGCAACAGAAATCTCTCAAAAATTTAGAAAAGCTGTTGCCAACCTTGAAGCTCGAATTAGAGTAGGATATGTGTAAATTTTAACCACAATTAACACAGGCGGGACGCCCATGCCACAATTAACACAAATAAATTTGGATGTTTGTAAATTGCTTAAGTTTGCTGCACCGGCAGTTCAATGATAAACTCAGTTCCCTTGGACGGTTCAGACTCGCACCTGAGCGTTCCTCGGTGATTGTCTACTAAGATTTTGTAGACAATAGACAATCCTAAACCGGTACCTTTACCGATTTCCTTGGTGGTGAAAAACTGCTCGAACATTCGTTCTTTTATCTTTGCTGTCATTCCCAGTCCCGTGTCAGCAATCCGCACTCTCACGCGCTCTGGCCCAGCTAATTCTGTGCTGATAGAAATTTTTAGCGCAGTATTGGGCTCATTTTCTGCGGCCTCGTCCAAAGCATCGATCGCGTTGCTAATTAGATTCATAAATACTTGATTTAGCTGTCCGCCATAACACTCTACAGCAGGCAATTTTCCATAATTTTTAACTACTTGAATTTCGCGACGACCTATTTGAGAATTGAGACGGTTTCGCAAAATTAACACGGTGCTGTCAATGCTGTCTTGCAAATCGCACAGCGTCATATTACTGTTATCCGTTCGCGAAAAGTTGCCCATAGATTTTACAATTTCGCGAATGCGACTGGAACCAATTTGCATGGAAGACATAACTTTAGGCAAGTCTTCAACTAGAAAATCAAGATCCATCTCTTCGATTTGAGCTTTAATTTCGGGACTGGGATTGGGACAGTATTCTCCATAGAGACGCAGCAGGTGTAGCAAATCTTGAGTATAAATTTCGGCATGGCTCAAGTTGCCGTAAATAAAACTAACTGGGTTATTAATTTCGTGGACGATACTAGCCATTAGCGATCCCAGCGAAGACATTTTTTCGCTGTGGAGGAGTTGAGCTTGAGTTTGTTTGAGTTCGCAAAGTGCGCGATCGAGCTGGGCCGCTTGAGCTTCCGCTTTCGCGGTAGCAGCACAACTTTCTTGATAAAGTTCAACCTGTTTGAGGTCGATTTCAACTTGTTCGATTTCGCTTTCTTGCTGGTATTGACTCACCACTGCATCGAAAGCTTCTAGCAATTCGCCGCCCGCAGCTTCGACAATGTACAGCAGATGGGGATTTTCCAGCCTGAGTTCGGCATCTGGAACTTGCACCAATGCTTTAATTCGATCGATATATTCGCGGATTTGTTTGTCTAGATACAGCGGCGCCTCAAAATACATTGCCTCAACGGTGGATGAAGGGCGACTCACTAAGTTAATGCTACTGTCAGTATTAATTAAGTCGCGGTGCGATTTTTCCATAAGCTCGATCGCCTCTAACAAATTCCCCCGCAGTTTTGCTCTTTCTACCCCATTCTGAGAGCAAACTAACCTCATGCAAAAAAAAGCCGTTCGTTGGGAAAGCATTCGCTGGCGGCCGCTGATGTTAATTACCGCAGCACTAATTTTTCTGGCTTTCCTAATTTCTTCCAGATTAAAGTAGTTGCTCATTGCCGCCATTGGTAATATCCCCGACTCAACTAAATGTCTGTAGCTCGTGCTGACACAAGATTTGAGCGCCATAAAATTTTTTGTAGAATACAGTAAGTAATATATGCTGTATTTTCTATTAAAGTAGTATTGTAAAATACAATTATTTTCAAGTGGTGGCTCATAGCAGAAGGAAGAAGCAAGAAGGAATCGACCGCATGGGTTTGTACAATTAAGAACGTCATAACCGTCGGGTGCAGTTGCTATATCACAATTTTTAGGATTCGGCTCGATGCACAGTTTTTCTTAATTATCCAAAAATTTACCTATCAACTTCGCCATGATTTGAGCTTGAGTTTGCGGCAACCCGTGAGCGGCATTGGGAATAATTGCTAACTCGGCACCCGGTATCTCGTTGGCATAGGTTTCACAGTGCCATAGAGGAATTGTTTCGTCGCTATCTGCGGCGATGACTAAGGTAGGAATTTGCAATTTGTGAATTTCTTTTTCTACTGTATCAACTGCGTCTTCCGGCCGCATCCGGCTCATTAAAAATGACCTTGCTACTGGTTGAGACATTAACTCCCGCCGCCACCCGGAAATTTGCTGCAATTTCTCACTTTTTCCCGCTAAACTAGCAAAAGGTTTGGCTAACTGCAAGGCCCAATCAACGGCGGTTGTTTCCCACAGCAGCGGCCGCAAAGCATCGTATTGACCGCAAAAACTATCGTCCCGAATTCCCGCAGGTGCTGCTAATACTAAACTGCTGACTGAATTAGGATATTTTAGGGAATATGCAGATGCTACCCAACCGCCAAAAGAATGTCCGATAATGCAGCAGGGTTCGATATTTAGTTGTTCTACAACTTGCCGCACAAAAGCAACTTCTACAGCTACGTCGTAGCGGATTTCTGGTTTGCTAGATTCTCCAAAACCCAACATATCTAAACTGATGCACCGAAACTGAGATTGCAATAACTCAATTAATGGCAGCCAGCAAGTCTTTTCTCCGAAGAAACCGTGCAGCATCAATAAGGGTAGGCCGCACCCGATGTCGAGGTACGCGGCTGTTTGGGTGGTGCTATTGACAAATGTACTTAATGTGTGCTTGTGTCCTACAAGTGCTTGAGACTGCATGGGGATCGACTCCTGATAGGTAAGATACATTTGTAAACAATTGTAACAAAAAAGCAGTCCAAAGGTTAAACTTCATTACGGAGTAAAGAATGAGAAATATAGCGTGATAGTCTCTATTATTATTTGAAAATACTGCAAACTCAAAGCAGGAGAACACTTTGAACTCTACTTTAAAACAGTACCCGGCTTGCTCTCTTCGCGAAGATGTCAGTGAGTACGTAGCACACCTACAGCTTCACATGACTTTACAAGCTCGAAACTTGCTCCCTACCATTACCACCGCTAAGGATAGTCGCGAACAACTGTTGCAGCAGACTCAGGCTCATTTTGAGAAACGTGTTTCTCGACAAGCTCTTTAAACAAATTTTACGATCGCCCGCGGTCGATCAAACTTTCCTAAATGTCAGCATCCAGAAACCCGGTATCTTCAAAAATACCGGGTTTCTTTTCGGCTAATTAGGCAGGAGGCCCGGTTTTGGGTAATATGCGTTGGGTGTGCTTTAATTTTATTTTTATGCGAATTCCGATTATTGCATTTTTGACTTTGGCTGCGGTGGCTGGCGGTGAATTGGCGGCGCGGGCGATCGATCCGAGTGCAGCACCGACTGAGGCGGAGTTTAGAGAGGGAACCGCAGAAATTGACAGGCGAGACGCCTGTCCCACAAGGGCACAGAGGGAGGAGGATGAAGTGAGTCTCACATCTGGCACCATTCTCAAGAACGGGCAAGATGCCCGTCCCACAAGAGATGAATTGTTTTGTGGAACAGGCATCTTGCCTGTTCATAAAGGGCAAGATGCCCGTTCCACAACAGATGAATTGTTTTGTGGAACAGGCATCTTGCCTGTTCATAAAGGGCAAGATGCCCGTCCCACAAGAGATGAATTGTTTTGTGGAACAGGCAAGATGCCTGTTCATAAAAAGCTGATTGAGAATGGTGCAACCTCTCAGGTGAGTCCAACTTTGCAGGATTTGCCGGCATCCGATGAGCTCGCAGTTGCTGTAGAAGTACCCGCGGCGCAGCTATCCCCTAGGGAATCGCCCTCATATCGTTTCCGGTTGCATCAAAATAATAAAATCGAGTCAACAGTTAACACTCAACCATTCAGTTTTTCCACCCCTCCTTCTACAGTCAACAGCCAACAGTCAACAGTCAACAATCACCTGACGGTGCAACCGGAATTGATATCACTCAAGTCCAGCCACCAGAAAGATTTTACATCTCTGTTAAAAACTCCGGCGACGATCGCGGCCAACGCCGAAATCCCGGAACCAGTAAACAGCAACGCCCGACAGCTAGGCGGTACTCTACAAATCACTCAAGCGGGGAATGCTGAGGGCCTTTACGTTGCTGAGGTGAAAATTCGCTTTGTCAATTCCAGAGGCGAAGCTGTTGATAAAAAAGGGAATCCGGTTGAGGGCAGAATTTCGGAAGATTTTATCCGAGGCGAGCTCAAGCTCAAGGCGGGGGATAACTACAGCCCGTCCGTTGTACGATCGGATTTGCAGCAGTTGCAGCAATTGGGATTGTTTGACAAGGTTACGGTTTCTACTGAAGAAGTTGGCACGGATGTTAATGTAATCTACAACGTTCAAGAGCGATCGGCTCGCTCTTTTAGCGTGAGTGCCAGTCTTAGTGATGATGTTGGCGTTGCTGTTCCGCTTTCATATACCGATCGAACTTTCGGAACAACCCCGCAGCGGCTGGCGGTGGAACTTGAGCCCAGCCTCCGAGGTATCCAGTACGATGTCCAGTTTGTCAGCCCTTACGTTGCCGCCGAAGACCGTTTGGGATACAGTGTGAGAGCTTTTGGCGATCGCAGAATATCGGAAATTTTCAACAAAGATATTGATTTGCCCAACGGGGATCGGGTTCGGGAAATTCGGATGGGGGGAAATCTCAGGTTTACCAGACCTTTGGGCGACTGGCAATCGACTTTGGGATTAAATTATACAAATATCAGCACGCGCGATCGCAACTTAAATATCGCCCGCCGCGACGAACTCGGCAATCCTCTCACATTCAGCGGCAGCGGCGTTGACGAGTTATACACAGTTTCTTTTGGCGCGATGCTCGATCGGCGCGACAATCCCTTCAACCCAACCAGCGGCTCGATTCTCAGCCTCAGCACCGAGCAGTCGATACCTCTGGGACGAGGTAACATTGTGAGCAACCGCCTGTTGGCAAATTATATACAGTATGTACCGCTAACTTTGCTGGGCATCAGCGAGTCCGAAGCCTTACCAGAAATGTTGGCTTTTAACTTGCAAGGCGGGACGGTAATCGGGGATTTGCCACCAACGGAAGCTTTTCGCCTCGGCGGTCGCAATTCCGTGCGGGGTTACGATAGCGGGGATATTGGCAGCGGCCGGAGTTATTTTTTAGCTTCCGGCGAATATCGGTTTCCTGTGGGTCAGGATGTTGGCGGCGTAATATTTGTTGATTTTGCGTCGGATTTGGGAACGGGAGACAGCGTTTTGGGAAAACCGGCGGTAGTCAGGGACAAACCGGGGACTGGGGCGGGTGTTGGGGTGGGTGTGAGGGTGCGATCGTCCTTTGGATTAATTCGCTTAGATATGGGAGTTAGCGACTCCGGCGAAATCAAATTTGTACTCGGCACGAAGCAGCGATTTTGAATTAGGCAGTTAACTGGTTCCTAAGCAGCAGAGGCGATGGCTAACGCCTCTGCTGTCGCCTACGCATATTTTGAGAACTGATTGGTAAATAATCAAATAGTGCGATCGCTATTATTCAAAAATATATGACTTCCATAGAGTTTAACCTTCCAAACTAAATCGCAATGCAGGGAAAGATAAGGGCGATCGCAATCCAGGGAAGATAAGGGCGATCGGTCAGAAGCGTGAAAAAAGACAAATTGCGATCGCCTAGCTGATGACTTAAAATAGAAGAGACATATAGCTCTGCGGTCAAAATGGACAGAATCTCCGTTAACCCTCAAATTAACTTCGGCAAGCCTTGCATAATGGGTACGCGCATTACTGTACAGAGCGTTCTCGAATTACTAAATGAAGGGCTTTCTTTTGGAGAAATTATCCGAGACTACTATCCCGATCTGGAAGTGGATGATATTCGCGCGTGCTTGCGGTATGCGATCGCACTGGTGGCGGCTGAAGATGTGCATTTGGCATTAGCTTAAATTCTGAAATTTCTGATAGATCGAGATGTGTATGCTGTCACCACAAAGTTTTTGATTGATGCAGGACATGATGTAATTGTTGTCGCTCAAATGGGTCTAGCGCAAGCAAGTGATGAAGAAATACTGAGAGTAGCGCAAGCAAAAAATCGCATCCTGGTTACGCGAGACAGAGATTACGGAAATCTTGTTTTTGTGAGGGCGATCGGAACAGGTGTGATTTACCTTCGAGTCTTACCTAAAATGGTGAATGAAGTTCACAAGGAACTAGCAGGAGTTATATAAAATTACTCTGAAGTAGAACTAAAAGGGGCATTTGTGGTTGTAGAACCTGATGGATATCGGTTTAGAAAACCGCTTATATATAGCGTTTCTCAAGTAAGTGAGGTACGTAGTCGATGCTCTAGCCCTCTTAATTGTGCTTATGTAGTTAAATGAGGTAAGCACCGCCATCAACTTCCATTACCAATTAATACTCATACCTCATCTACCTGAGAAAGGCTAAGCTGTTATTCACCTAGATTGTTTATGGTATTAGAGGGGGAGAAGGGGAGAGGGGGAGAGGGGGAGAGGATTTGACGAGTTTTGATATGGGATCGAAATATGCAATTTAAGTGCACAACAGCTTATAGGGTGTTAATTAGTTTGGTGTTGCAAAGAAAAGGGCGATCGTACTTTGGGAAAGATAAGGGCGATCGTACTTTAGGAAGAAAAGGGCGATCGCTTTTCCCAAAATTTTAAATTGAGATATAATAGAGAGCAAGCAAAAACTCTTACAACCAAGTCTATGTTTACTTATAGCAAGGTACTGAATCAAGTTAAAAGCCTCACGCTTGCAGACCAACTGCGGTTATTAGAAGACTTGAAAAAGATGATTCAGTTACGGGAAGAAGTTGCCGAAGATGATGAAGTAATTTCAGCAGAAGAAATAGCAGAGAGCGAGGCTGCTTGGCAAGATTACCAAGCTGGTCGCGATCGGGGGATATCCTCCCAAGAACTCAAATTGAAGCTATTTGGAGAAAAAAATTGACTGACTACATTCTCCTGAAAGCAGCAGAACGCTATTTATCGCGAATGCAACCGGATGACCAAGTACGAATTGTCAAGGCTTTAGATACTTTAGTAAGTGACGATAGAGGGCTTGACATTAAGCAACTTAAAGGTCGTCCTGAATTAAGGCTGCGAGTGGGTAAATATCGGATACTTTTTGTAGAAGACAGGGAAAACCAAGTATATGTTGTGACTGCGATTAATTCTAGGGGAGATGTTTACAAATAAGGGCGATCGCACTTTAGGAAATAAGGGCGATCGCAATGCAGGGAAAATAAGGGCTCGCCAGTCATCAAAGAGCTATAATAATAAAAATAGAGAAGGGTTGATATTAGCTATGCAGCGAATATTTGAGGCTATATTGAAGGGAAACCTTTTAGAATGGGCTAATGAGGTTCCAAGACAGGGCGATGTACCTATCAAAGTTTACGTTACTTTACAAGAAGAGCGATCGACTTTAAGTGCTGAGCTTCGCCGTCAGAGAATAGTTGAAATATTGGAAAAAATTGCAGCAAATAATGTCTTTGCTGATATTAGCGATCCGGTGGAATGGCAGCGAGAGTTGCGTCAAGATCGTCCACTTCCAGGTAGGAATGAATAATGCTGCTTGACAGTAATATTATTATCTACGCTTCTCAACCAGAACACGCGCAGATTAGGCAGTTTATTGGCGAACATGACATAGTTGTATCGGCAGTAAGTTACGTTGAAGTGCTGGGTTATCATCGGCTAACTGAAGAGTATAGATTGTACTTAGAAGATTTTTTTTGGCGTGGTGGAGGTTCTACCGATTTCTAACACTGTACTCGATCGCGCAGTGCTGTTGCGGCAGATCAGGAGAATGACACTTGGGGATGCTATTATTGCGGCAACAGCTTTGGTATATGACAGAACTTTAGTAACAAGAAATATAGGGGATTTTCGGTGGATTCCTGAACTCACACTGATTAACCCGTTTGAGGCTTAAGAAAGAGGGGCGATCGCACGTTGGGAAGAAAAGGGTGATCGTACTTCCTTCGCTCCTAAATTGCTATAATGACAATCAGCCAAAAAATCTTAATGCAGAGTCTATGTCTACTTACAGCACGGTACTGACTCAGGTTCTAAGACTTGCACCAGATGAGCAACTGCGACTTATCTCTGAATTATTAGTATATGTTCGTCACCGGGTTCAGGCTCAACCTAAGCGAAGCATTTTAGAATTAGAAGGGTTGGGTGAGGAAATGTGGAATAGAATTGATGCTCAAGAGTATGTGAATCAGGAACGAGATTCATGGAATGGATAGCTCAGTTACAGGGACAACTGTACTAAAGTTGCTATAATTTATTGATAATCCCACAAACTAGGAGATTAAGATGCAAGTCAAAGATATGACAGTTGAGCAACTGCGAGACTTGATTCGGCATACCGTGGAACAGTGTTTAGAAGAATATTTGGGCGATCCTGATGCAGGTTTAGAAGTTAAGGAAGAAGTCAAGCAGAAATTGTTAGAGTCAATGAAGCGCAAACAAGCAGGAGAAAGTAGCGTCGAACCTGGGGAAGTTTATCAAAAACTCGGCCTAAAATCGTAATGAGCTATTCCGTTGAGTTGACAGCAGAAGCTCTGGTTAACCAAGAAAGATTGACTCAGGCTGTCCAGGAGCGTATAGGTAATAAAATCAATTGGTTGGCTGAAAATTTTGAACAAATTACTCCTATGCCGTTGTCGGCTAATCTGGCAGGTTTCTTTAAGTTAAGAGTGGGTGATTATCGGGTAATTTATTCTTTTGATGATGATTTAAAGGTGATTACTATTAACCAGATTGGACACCGGAGAGAAATTTATGATTAACTGAAGGGCGATCGCACTTTGGGAAGATAAGGGCGATCGCTTTTCCCCGAATCCCGAATTGAGATATAATAAATAACAAGCAAAAAAATCAACGAAATTTAGTGTAAGTTAAGATAGCTTATGTTGACTATTGAACAGATAGAAAATGCGATTCTCCAACTTCCGCCCAACAAGATTGGAGAGTTGTTAGAGTGGTTTCTAAATTTGGATTACCAAAGATGGGATCTTCAGTTAGATAAAGATATTGCTGAGGGGAAACTTGATGCTTTAGCAGCCGAGGCGATCGCAGATTTTGAGAGTGGTAACTATCGAGAGATTTAATGCACTACACTACTCGAAAATTTTGGGATTGTTACAATGCTTTGCCATCAAATGTACAAGCTACAGCAGATCAGTGTTATGAGTTGCTGAAGGCAGATCCGTCTCATCCTTCTCTGCATTTTAAGAAGGTTGGTAATTATTGGTCTGTAAGGGCCGGACAAGCTTATCGGGCGTTGGGTATTGAAATTAAAACAGGTATTTTGTGGTTTTGGATTGGTACTCACGCAGAGTACGATCGGCTGATAGGAAAATAAGGGCCATCGTACTTTGGGGAAATAAGGGCGCTCGCTTTTCCCCACTGCTTGTTAAATAGTTCTTTTTAAAACTGTACTAACTTTTAACTTCTCGGCTACGCATCCACTCAGCTAAACGCTCTAGCTGTTGTCTTAAAAAGCTTTTGATGACTGGTTGCCTCTTCACATAGTTAGCGATGCTAGGGCTGATATTGTAGTATAGGCTGACTAACCTTAGACCAACAGGATTGGTTAAAAGTTTTTTGTCGCGAAAATTGCGGAAGGTGTCGATGTCTGGGTGTGTGGAATTGGAGTAAGCTGCTGTGGCGATGAAGCAAGAGCTACTAGAACTAGAACTACTAATACTAACACCTCTGGACGGCAAAAGACATTTTCTATAGGAGCAACATTTATCAAATTCTGAACACAGTTCTCTGAATATTAGATCGTCTGAATTATCAATGAATTGAGATGTATTTTTAAATTCGGCTCTAAATTCAGCTAGTACCGAAGCGTCTTCATCAGATAATTCTATTAATTTACTTATATTTTTATAGGCAATAAATTCATCAACCTTTAATTTATCTTCGTATTTGCCAAGAGTTTTTATTATTTCGATTGAATTTTCTAGAAATATGAAGTGTTTATGAATTTCCTTGAGTTCAACATAACAAATCTTAATTTGTTCTACTAAGTCAAAAAGCAAAAAAAGTAGAGTAATTTCATCTTCCAGCAAAACTTCAGAATCCTCGTATGTAGCAAGATTAGAGCTAAACATACCTAAAGCAAAATTATATTGTTTGAGAGCCTTATCATAGTATCCAGCTTGTTGATATTGTTTGCCTTCTGTTGTCGCTATTACGGATTGATTTATACCATATGCTTCCATTATATTGATCATGTTTATACTCCGATTTTAATTACTAATGATACTGAGATGAAGCATCGCCCTCTACACCTTCTCCCATCCTTTCCACTACCGTGTAGTAGATTCGAGGGAGCGATCGCCCAACCTTTAACTTTTCCTGTAAATGTGGACGATCGCAACTTTTCTCAATCAATCCTTCCATTTCTGAAGCGTAGTTGCGTAGAAATTCGCTTTACGCCAAGCTTCCTCAGCGGATGAGGCTTTACCCGCAGAGTTAGGACCAACATAGACTTCACCAGTATCCTCGTCCCAATAATAATCGTAAGAGGAACCTGTTGGATTTTTAACTTCACCCATGTGCTTTTTAGCCATAACTACTCCCTTGATTTTTATAATTTTAAACTCAATCTCAGTATTAACTGAACTCTGACTAACAGGTTTGGTGAAGTTATCGTCTAACATTTAATCTTTGCTATCAATGCTAGCGATCACGTTTCATTAAGCCTCTAACATTTTCCTGATAAAAGCGTGATATCCGATCAATTGAAAACCGCCGGAGTTATCTTAATCCCCTTTTGGTTGGCTACATAAACTCTGTGTCTTCCACTATAAACTTCGTAAGGTGGTGTACCTTTATGGAGAGTTATAGGATCTGTTTCGTCGTGAAGCAGACTAGAGATAGAATCAGGAGAATTTTCTATTGACCTTATTTTTCCTTCAATGAGTTCGCTTCTATTTGGGACTCGAATATCTGAGATTTTTACAGGGACAGTTTCCATTTGGTTGAGTTTTGTAACGCTTAATATGGTATGTTCATGAGGTTGAGCAAGTCAGAGATGTCGGGACTGACCCCAGACACCCCGCAAATACCAGAAATATCGACAAGCCCGGATGTAGCACGATCGCCCTCAGTGCAACCAACCTCTACTCCAAAAATCATACAACGACCCCATTTCCCCATCGCCCACCCACTCGCGTTAGAAAATGTTATGTAATGTTATCTAAAAAGTTATAAAAAATAAGTTATAATAACTAAAAATTACCCCAGACGCGATCTATGGAGCTTAAGGAAGTCTTAAGATTTGCTGATGAAAAAGTTTTTTCCACAACAGGGAAGCACTTAGACGACCTGCAAGAAGCTATTTTAAAAGAAGTGCTCCAAGGTCGAAAATATGCAACAAAAGTAGCGCAAGACCGGGATTGTAGTGAAGGTTATGTTAGGGTTGCTGCTTCTGAATTATGGAAGATACTATCAAAGGTCTTCGACGAAGACGTTACTAAAGTAAATATTAGAGCAATACTAGAAAGGGCTAAATTTTATACTAATTTTTCATCATCTGTCGTAAGCGATAATATAACTGTTAAAAACATCAATATTTGCCAAGAAAGGGCGAGAAGTCCAACAGAACCCCAAAACCCCCAACAAACCTCTAAAAAACCCCACATAGACTTAGGCGATGCACCCGAAATCTTCAGCTTCTTCGATCGCACTTCCGAACTCTCCAGCCTCGAAAACTGGATAACACAGGAACACACTCGCCTCATCGCCCTCCTCGGAATCAGCGGAATCGGCAAAACAACCCTCTCCCTAAGCCTGATCGATCGCATCAAAACCCAATTCGATTACGTCATCTATCGCAGCCTCCGCTTTTCCCCAACCCTCGATGCAACCCTCACCAACCTGCTGCAAATCTTTTCCCAACAATCAGAAATTCCCCAAAACATCGAAACCAAAATTGCCCAAATCCTCGATTACCTGCGAAAAAACCGATGTCTGATTGTCCTCGATGACGTGCAGATGCTTTTCGGCAGCGGGCAACTAGCGGGACAATATAAAACTGGACATGAAGATTATCAGTTATTTTTTAAACTAATTGCCGAAGTTTGTCATCAAAGTTGTTTGATATTGAATAGTTGGGAAAAACCCCGAGAAATAGCCAGATTATCAAAAGATAATCATCCCGTGCGATGTTTTGTATTGGGAAGTTTAGGAGAAGCAGCTAAAGAGATTTTGAACTCACAAAAGTTATCCGATGAGGAAACATGGTCAACTTTGATTGACATTTATCAAGGCAATCCCCTGTGGTTGGAGTTCACTGCAACGCTGATTCAAGACTTGTTTGGGGGGAGAGTTTCTGAGTTTTTGCAGTGCGAGATGCCGATTTTAGATGAAGGGTTGCAATCTCAGTTATCTCAACCTTTTGGGCGTTTGACACAGCCAGAATTGGCAGTGATGGTTCACCTGGCTAATCAACCTGAACCCGTTGCTGTGTCGCAAATTTTCAACAAAATACCTTTTTCGCCGTCAGAAATAGTCAATGCAGTGCGAGCTCTTGGAAATCGCTTTTTATTGGAAGCAATAGAAGAGGAAAAGATAACTTTGTTTAGTTTGAATCCCGTATTGAAACAGTATGTAAAAACTCAGTCTTCTTAGTCCGCGCAGGCGGACTTTGTTTGTGTAGACGCGGTTTCAACCGCCGTCTTTATTCGACGATCGGACTCAATATTCTTAGTCCGCGCAGGCGGACTTTGTTCGTGTAGTTGCGGTTTCAACCGCCGTCTTTATTCGATAGAATAAATTCGATCGTATTTCATAAAGCGGGTAACAAACCCGGATTTAATTTAAGTGCGATCGCACCCATTCCCGAAACTCTCTAATTCTCGCATTCTCTCCCTTTTCTGAGTCTAGGTGCATAAACTGTGCGAGTTCTTTGACAGGAAACGAGGCAAATGCCAAACTCGTTTCCGACTCGATATAACCCGTATCATTTAAAATGTTAATTATTAGTTTCCCCTGCTTCCAAATCCAAACCTCCGGCACTTTAAGTTCCGCATAAACCGCCATTTTATGGATAGATGAGCTAGTCAAATCAATTTCCACAGCTAAGTCTGGCGGCGGGTCATTTTTGAGATCAATAGTTAACTTTCCCCGCATTAAAGCTTCATTTTGAATATAAAAACATTCATCAGCTTCGTTACCAGCTTTTTTGGGTTCCGAACGCCAAGTTGATGATTTCAAGCCGAAAATTTCAATCCCAATTTCCTCAGAAAGTGCTGCGATTAGCCTACCGAGAGTCCAGCTATACCTTTCATGTTCTGGTAAAGGTACCATAAGTTCTAAAGTTCCTTGGTAGTAAGTCATTCGCGGCGTTGAACGTTCGGCAAATATTTCTAACAAGTGTTCGTAGGTTTCCCAACTGATATCATGTAAAACCAGGTGAGAACCTGCAAGCTCTTCTTTACTGTACGCCAGGGTTTGAACCATTGCAAATACTCCACGAGAACTTTAACTCTATTTTACTCTTTTCAACATTGGACAGGTGCGATTCCCTGCGGGATAGCTTCGCTTCACGGACATTACCAGATTGATTCAAGATTCAAAATAAATCCGGGGAGAACATCTTCACCTGATACAGTGGCTGGAGATTCTAGCACTTCAACTTCTTGATTCAGACGGTAAATTTCTACTTGCCGTGATTTTCGATTAATTAACCAACCTAAAACTGCACCGTTATCTCGATATTCTTTCATCTTATCCTGAGTTTCTTTCAAACTATCGCTGGGAGACCTTAACTCGACGACAAAATCAGGACAAATCGGCGGAAATTTCTTTTGTTGTTCGGGAGTCAAAGCATCCCAGCGTTCTAATTTTACCCAAGAAGAGTCAGGAGAGCGATCGGCCCCATTAGAAAGTTTGAATCCTGTTGAGGAATCAAACACTTTACCCAATTTATTTTGCTGATTCCAATTCCAAATTTGTGCTGTTAATCCTGCATTGCTGTTTCCAGTTTCTCCTCCTGCTGGTGACATGATAATTAATTCTCCCTTAGCTGTGCGTTCCAATCTAATATTTTCATTCTCCTGACAGAGTTGGAAAAACTGATCGTCTGTCAGCTTAATAATTGGATTCAGGTTGAGGGTGAGGGTAGTCATAGCGGTATTTTATCGTGGCTAAACGACCTTTATTGGGGATTGTAGCATATTGACTGAGTTGCGAGGGCGATCGCTGGTAGGTTTAAGGGCAATGTAAACCATTGTCTGCATTAATTAGCAGACTTTAACTGCACCCCAATAGCTGATATTATTTTCTCTTGCCAAGCTGGATCGTCAAGTTTTACAGTCACTTTGCGAGGGCGGGAATGCCGCCGATCCATATAGGCATAGAAAGCTTCGCGATCGTCTCGATGGGTGAGAATGTATCGCTTTAGTTCCCGATCGCTCATTGCAGCATAATTGAGATTACTCATGGCTCAATACTCCCATCAGGTTGAATTTCAAGCTCAATTTCTTCGCTTTGTCCTGCTAAGATAAATAGATTAAGAGTCCGTTCATCTAAACGCACTATGTGAATTGGGTGGAACATAACGTTCGTAAGTAGATGACACAGCCGATATAAACTCCGTAACTGTTCTGCCGTTGGTTCCCTCATACACCGATCGTAATCGACTCCAAGTAGTTGCAAACAGTCATTTTATCCACCCAAATAAAAGGGAGAGCAGGCCAGATGCCTGCTCTAGTACATTATAACTCTATTCTACCCCCTCAATCCTATCTTCCACCTCCTGATAAAGTTCACGCAGACGATCCAAATTACTCTCCGAAGTCTCCCAATAACCCCGGCCATTCACCTCAAGCAAAGTGCTCACAATCTTGCGGAAAGAATGAGGATTCAAATTAAGCAAACGCTTCTGCATCTCCTCATCTTGGATAAACGTAGTGTTGACATCCTCATACACCCAATTATCCACCGCGCCCGCAGTCGCACTCCATCCAGTCGTATTCACCAGACGCTTAGAAATCTCCCGCACGCCTTCATAACCGTGCGACAACATCCCCTCGTACCACTTCGGATTCAGCAGCTTAGTCCGCGAATCTAAACGCACGGTTTCTGATAGCGTCCGTACCTGCGCGTTGGCTGTAGTTGTATCAGCAACAAAGGATGCCGGTTGCTTCCCATCCCCGCGCAAACTGCCGATCAATTTTGTCGGATCTGAGTCGAAATAGTGCGACACGTCGGTTAGCGAAATCTCCGCAGAATCCAAGTTCTGGAAGGTAACTTCCGCAGTTTTCAAGGATGATTCAAAAATCTGCCTGTCTTGTTCCATTGTTCCGGGATTGTCGGAAGAAAAGGCGAAGGATTTGCGGGCTAAATACATTTCCTGCAACTCGGCTTCGCTTTCCCAAGTGCTGTTTTCCACCGCCAAGTTGACGTTAGATGAATAGGAACCGGACGCATTGGAAAATACGCGGGTTGCTGCTTGTCGCAGGTTAATTCCCATTTCTTCGGCTTGCTTCAATGCGTGTTTGCGGACGAAGTTCATCTCTAACGGTTCGTCGGCTTCCGCTGCCATTTTCACGGCTTTATCTAACAAATTCATTTGGTTGATGAACAAGTCGCGGAATACGCCGGAACAGTTAATTACTACGTCGATCCGAGGGCGTCCTAACTCTTCTAAAGAAAGCAATTCGAGTTTGTTTACCCGGCCCAATGCGTCGGGAACAGGCTTCACTCCCACCATCCACATTACTTGGGCGAGGGATTCACCGTAAGTCTTGATGTTGTCGGTTCCCCACAACACAACGGCGATCGTTTCTGGGTAATTTCCGCCGTTATCAACGCGCTGTCTTTCTAACAGCCGATCGACTACAAGCTTAGCAGACTTAACCGCCCCCGTTGTAGGGATTGACTGCGGGTCCAAAGCGTGCATATTCTTGCCCGTCGGCAAAACATCCGGGTTGCGAATCGGATCGCCACCGGGGCCAGGCAGAATATACTCGCCTTCTAACGCGCGCAACAAAGCGCCTAATTCGTTGTCGGCACAAACTTGCTGCAAGCAGAATTCCAGATACTCAAACAGCGGTTTAATCGGTTCTGGATCGACCTTTTTGTAATCGGCGCCGTGCAAGGCATCAATCCAAGGTGTTTTCTTGCCCATGTTGAAGAAATTCAACTTGGAAACCAGGGAAACTCTACCATCAGCATCGGTTTGTTCCTTCACCAAAGCAGAAACGGCATCCCGACAAGCCAAGGTGATATTTTGCAGCAATTCAACATCAGTTAAAATGCCTTTGTCGCTGTTAGTGTAAATTTCGCCGATATCGCGTCCCAGACTGTTAGCGATAATTCGCGGCAAGCCGATCAGTCCATCTTCTTCGCGGTCTAAATTGGCGATATTCACCAAAGTTGCGATCGCCTCTTCAGCAGTCGGCGGCTTACCGATAATGTGCAAACCGCAAGGTAACAACCGCGACTCAATCTCCATCAACTTGCGGTAAACCAAGCCAACTAAATTGTCCCGTTCCTCGGCAGTCATGCCCGCAGCAACCCCTCTTTCTTGTTCGGGAGGTAGCGCAATATCTTTGTCCAAATTCACCAAACGGCATTTTTCGACGATCGCATCCACAATCGGCACAGCGCGCCCAGTCTCTTTCAACGTTTGATAAGAAGCAATTAACTCGCTGAGTTCCTGCAAACCTTTGTACAAACCAGCATTTTCAGCCGGAGGAGTCAGATAACTGATTGTTTCAGCATAACTGCGGCGCTTGGCAATTGTTGCCTCGCTGGGATTGTTGGCGGCGTAATAATAGATATTGGGAATTTTGCCGATCAAACTGTCGGGATAACAATCCCCAGACATTCCCATCTGCTTACCGGGCATGAATTCTAGGGAACCGTGAGTGCCAAAATGCAGCACCGCATCCGCACCCCAAATGCGCTCCAAATATGTGTAGTAAGCAGCAAAACCGTGGTGCGGGCTGGCGGAACGAGAGAATAACAACCGCATCGGATCGCCTTCGTATCCAAAAGTAGGTTGCACTCCGATAAACACATTGCCGAAATGTTTGCCGAAAATCAGCAAATTTTGTCCGTCGCTGTTCAAATGTCCCGGAGGCGGGCCCCAATTTTCTTGCAAGCGTTCCGAGTAAGGAGTGAATTCTTCATACTCGGCTACGGACATCCGGTAAGCAATATTCAATTCGGGAGTTTGGTATTGGGCTGTTGCGTCGTGGATGACTTCTTGCATCAGTTTTTCGGCGGAATCTGGCAATTCTGGCAAGTCGTAGCCGTTGCCTTTTAAGCCTTTCATTACTTCATAAATCGAGCCGAAAACATCTAAATATGCTGCTGTTCCGACGTTGCCTTTATCGGGGGGAAAACTGAAAATTGTAATCGCAACTTTCTTATCTAATTTCGGTTTGCGGCGCAGCATTGCCCACTTCATTGCCCGCTGGGAAATTGCTTCGATTCTATCTTGCAGGGCGATCGCCTTGCCAGTTGCGCCGTCTCTTCCCGACAAAATAATCGGTTCGATCGCGCCATCCAACTCGGGAATGGCAATTTGCAAAGCAACTTGAATCGGGTGCAAGCCTAAATCGCTATTTTCCCACTCTTCCGTCGTTTGGAAAACCAGCGGCAAAGCCACCATGTAAGGGCGATTTAATTTTTTCAAAGATTCGATCGCCTTCGGGTGATCTTGTCTCGCCGGGCCGCCCACCAGCGCAAAACCAGTCAGAGAAACCACCGCATCAATTATTGGCAGCGGTGCAACACCTTTCGCCCCAACTTCCAAGAAAAAAGTTTCGACGGGTTTCGAGAAGTCCAAACCGCCGGCAAAAATCGGCACCACCCGCGCCCCCATTGCCTCCAATTCCTGCACCATTGCTACATAGTGCGCGTCATCTCCCGTGACTAAGTGAGTCCGCTGCAACACCAACCCGATGCAAGGTGCGAGGGGGTCTTTGAGGTCTGCCGAAATATCTTTGCGGGCGTTGTACCAGGTGAGATATCCTTTTACATCCTCAAACATTTCTGGTGCCAAAGGATGCCAAATTCCCATGTCCGGGTAAACAACGGGATCTTGAAAAGTTAGCTGTTCCTGGCCTTTGAATACATATTTATGTGACAGCATCAGCAAGAAGTTTTCCAAGTTTTCTTGGGAACCGCCCAGCCAATACTGGAAACTCAGCATGAAGTTGCGCGCATCTTGGGCTTTGTCGATCGGCAAATATTTCAGCACTTTCGGCAAAGTTTGCAGCAGTTTCAGCATTCCGTCTTGGAAGGAACTCCCGGATTTTTCCTTCCGTTTTTTCATGAATTCGCCGATCGCACTTTTGCTTTGTCCCAACTGTGCCATCGAGAAACTGCCCATTTTATTGAGCCGCATCACCCCTGGCATCGACGGGAAGACGACGGCGACATCCAAGCTGTCGCGCAGCGGTTCAACTGCCGCTACCACTTTTTCGGCCAAATCTTCGATGAAAATTAGAGAAGCAATAAATACATTGGCATCTGCCACATCCCGCTTGAAGGCCTCGTAATTTTCCGGGCTGCGGAGTTCCTCGATCAGGTAGCCGCTGATTTCTATTGCCAGATTCGGATTTTTCTGGTTTATCGATCGAACCGCTGCCGACAGGGCGCTTTGATACTGCGGTTCCAGTACGACATAGACCACCTTCATGAGCGATCGCCCCTGCAAGTTTTCCGGCACAACGTGGCGAATGGTGGGCTTGACGTGAGTGAACATCCGGTTAGGCTCCTTTAAGATGCTGTTTTCGGGAATCGGGAATTTTTTATCCCATAAGCATTTTTACCAGAAAACGCTTGCCATTAGGCGATTTGAGCCTGCACATGACACAATTCGACAAATTTATGGCAACTTTTCGTTACATTTTTTGATAAATTCCTTGAGCAAATACTCCATATTTTATTTACAAAATTTTACTTGACTTTTATGTCAAACTATGTATACGATTAATAGTTAGATAAAAATAATTAAAAATTAACCAACCATTGAGGAAGAAATCCTGAAAAAAGTTCCAAGTTTTGTAGAACCGATCGAACAGGCGATCGAGCAATTAACAGCAGATTCCACGTTTATGAAGTACCGCCCGCCTATCGTTCTATCCCCGTAGGGACTAAGGCTTTGGCCTTTGTCCCTACACTTCATCAACCTGGAATACGCTGTAACAGATGGAAAAAAGGCATAATTTGTGAAGGCAGAATGTAGCCTTCGGATAATTGCTGAGTCAAAAAAGTTGACATTTGACCAGGAACTTAAAACCATTTTATAACATCTGTTTTGTGTAAATTCCCGATCGGCGATCGAAGGAATGAAAAGCTAATAGGCATTCACAATCAAACTCATCAAAACCTAGGCATAAAAACATGGCTAACTACGCAATTTTTGACGAACAATACTACCTCGCCTCATATCCTTGGGTCAAACCAGCCATTGATGCAGGAGTCATCAAATCAGGACTAGAACACTTTCAAAAATTTGGTGAAGCCGCCGGCCTAACTAAAGTATCGCGTTATTTTGACGAAGATACTTACCTTGCCGCCAACCCAGACATCGCACCCTTTGTCCGCACAGTCAATCCAAACGCACCTTTTGCGACAGGCCTCGATCACTTTATTCAGTTCGGTTACGATGAAGGACAGCGCCGCACCCAAGTATCACCCGAATACAACGAAAGCTTTTATTTAGCAAACAACTCTGAACTCCAACCGTTCGTTCAGAACGGAACTTTCAAATCAGGCTACCAGCATTTCATTCAATTCGGGGCAAAAGAAGGTCGTTTTGGAACTTCATTTTTTGAACCGGAATACTTAAAAGAAAACCCCGACATCGTGCCGTTTGTCAACTCAGGAGCCTTGAAAACTGGTCGGGATCACTACTTCAATTTCGGGCAATTTGAGCCTGCCCGCGACGCAACTTTTGTCGGCACCCGCAGCAACGATGTTATAACTGGTGTTGGCGTGGGGGATGTCGAACTTGTGGGAGTCGAAGTAGGTATAGATCCCCAAGGCAACCGGCAGTATGAAAGCTTTGGCACCAATGAATTCGATGTCCTGATTGGCGCCGCGGGAACTAATACATTCGTACTCGGAGTTCCTGCTACAGCCGGGAATGTCACCCCGACACCGCTGTATTTGGGTAACGGTCAAGCTACCATTCGCAACTTCGACATAGAAAGCGACTTTATCCAACTGCAAGGAACTTCTTTAAACGGCTACAACCTGATTCCCATTGGCAACAATTTGTCAATCCAGCGTTTTGGAGATGTGCTCGGCGTGATTGAAGGAGGATCGAGTTTGAATTTGAGTTTCCAAGAATCTAACGGTAACGGTACTTTCTTAATTGGATAGTCATTGGTCATTGGTCATTGGTCATTGGTCATCAGTCATCAGTCATTAGTTAATACTGATGATTGATGACTTTTTTATGTCGAGCAATTACAGCAGATTCCACATTTAGGAAGTACACCCGCCTCTAGTGAGCTTCCCCGTGGTAGGGACACGGCACTGCCGTGTCCCTACACTTCACTGGAATACGCTGTAACTGATAGAAAAAAGTATAATTACCGCCACCAAAATAAAGTCTTCCGATCCTTATTTTGTCAAAATATTAATATTAACCAGGAACTTAAAACCATTTCATAAAGTCTGCATTGTATACAGCCTATTCCAGGTTGATGAAGTACAGTAGCCGCTATATTTATATTGTGTGATGTTAATATGTAGGGTGCGGATCTGCGACTTTTTAAATGGAACTTGCAGATTGACTCTGAAAGCGACGCACCTTACTACAAGATTGTGTGTACTACATATATAGCCTTTCTCAAAAAGATGAGGTATGACTGACAGCTTACATAACCACCCAGACGCTTGAGGGCCCAAGCCCAACTACGTACCTCATCTTTCGCTCGAACCGCTATACATGGAATATGCTGTAAATTATTGATAGGCGATCGAGCGAATGGAAAGCTGATGGGTATTCACGCTCCAAATCCTCAAAACAGTAGGAGGAAAACATGGCTAACTACGCAATTTTTGACGAAAAATACTACCTCGCCCAATATCCTTGGATCAAACCAGCCATTGATGCAGGAATCATCAAATCTGGAAGAGAACACTTTGAAAAATTCGGTCAAGCCGCCGGTCTCACAAACATATCGCGGTATTTTGACGAAGATACATATCTAGCTCAAAATCAAGATATTGCACCCTTTGTTCGCACCGCCAACAACCAAAACCGACCCTTTGCTTCAGGTTTAGACCACTTTATCCAGTTTGGTTACGAAGAAGGCCGCACGCGAGTATCGCCTGACTACGACGAAGTTTTTTATTTAAAGCGCCACCCGGAAATAACTCCCTTCGTGCAGAACGGAATTTTTAAATCCGGCTTTCAGCACTTTATCCAATTCGGAAAAACAGAAGGTAGGTACGGGACAAGTTTCTTTGAACCGCGTTACTTGGGAGATAACCCAGATGTGGCGGCAGTTGTGGAGGCTGGAAGTTTAAAAACTGGTCGAGAACACTATCTAAAATTTGGGCAATTTGAGTCAAATCGATACGGATTTTTTACAGGAACCAACGGTGATGATATCGTCACGGGATTTACAGCGGGAAAAAATCAAATTATCGGACTGCAAGTAGCTTTCGCCGGCCCAAATCCACCCTTGGGCATTAATAAGAATAAGTATGACGCTTTGAACTCGGATGACATCACGAGAGAGCCTTTTCTGACTACCACTGAATTCGATACATTGATTGGCACTTCTGGCATTGATTACTTCGTGCTCGGAGATGCTGTTCCCAACAACCGACGTAGTTTGATTAGCCGGGTAGATTTCTATACGGGCAGTGGCGAGGCAAGGATTGTCAATTTTGAAAAAGGAAAAGATTTTATTCAGTTGGTGGAAAACTTTAATGAACTGAGTATATTTCCATCAGGGGCGGACTTATTAATTCAAAAATCGGGAGATACAATTGCCAGAGTTCAGGGCGGCTCAAATCTAACTCTGCAACCGATTGGGATGATAAATCCGTTTAGTCCTCCAGTCGGTCTCACTTTCCTCGGCTAGAAAGCATAGAGCTTAAGTGAGATTTGACACTTGGAAAAAATCACCCGATCGGGTATTGTGTAAGTTCCAGATGATTGATAAATTGCATAAACAGCTCATTATAGCCGCAGGAGGAAAACATGGCTAACTACGCAATTTTTGACGAACAATACTACCTCGCTCAATATCCTTGGGTCAAACCAGCCATTGATGCAGGAGTCATCAAATCGGGATTAGAACACTTTCAAAAATTCGGTGAAGCAGGCGGCTTAACCAAAGTATCGCGGTATTTTGACGAAGCTACTTACCTTGCTGGCAACCCAGACATCGCTGCCTTAGTCCGCACTCCCAACAACCCAAACGCTCCTTTTGCGACCGGGCTAGACCACTTTATTCAATACGGTTACGAAGAAGGTCGCACTCGCGTATCGCCTGAGTATGACGAAGCGTTTTATGTAGCAAATAACCGACAGTTGCAGCCGTTTATTCAGAATGGAACTTTTAAAAACGGCTACCAGCATTTCATTGAATTCGGCCTCAAAGACGGTCAGTTTGGGACTTCATTTTTTGAAACAGAATACTTACAAAAAAATCCCGATGTTCGGCCTTTTGTCGAATCGGGAGCCTTGAAAACAGGTCGGGAACACTACTTCAATTTTGGCAAAAGCGATCCAAGCCGCTCTGCGACTTTTGTCGGAACTCCTGGGAATGACATCATTACCGGTCCTGGGGTGGGGAATAGCGAATTAATTGGAGTTGAAGTAGGTTTACGTGCAGGTAATGGCTTTGGCGAAGGCCGAGTGTATGAAGGTGACGGCAGCAATGAATTCGATACTCTCATTGGCGGTAGCGGCCGCGATATATTCGTACTCGGAGACCTTATAGAAGGCGGTAAAAGTTCTGCGCCCGGAACCGAAATATTCTATATTGGGCCGGGTTTTGCGACAATTCGGAACTTTACAAAAGGTCAGGATAGCATCGTGCTAGGAGATGCGTTTTTACCTTTCTCAGATCAATACTTGATATTGCCCATCAACAACAATCGAGATTTAGCTATCCAATACAAAGCTTCACTCCTCGCTGTTCCCGGAACGGCTCCGTTTGACACGATCGCTGTTATTGAAGGTGGCGGAAATCTCAAGTTGAATTTATTACCAGAATCTAGAGTTACTAGATTTTCACTTGGGTAGAAATCTCGAAGCTATTGGAGATTTGGCTTGGGCTGCTGGGGAGTGCGATCGCACATTCGCAAAAAGGGCGATCGCACTTTTGTGTTTGCCATAAAAATAGTAAAAGAGGCTTAACAATAATTAACTTGACAGAGTGAGTTAGTAGAGTTAGTTATAGTGGGTCAAGTTTAACCGACAAGTAAGCAGACTAAGCTTGGAGCAATAATTATGACAAATTATGACATTTTTGACGAACAATACTACCTTGCTCAATATCCTTGGGTCAAACCCGCCATTGATGCAGGAGTCATCAAATCGGGATTAGAACACTTTGAAAAATTCGGTGAAGCCGGCGGTTTAACCAAAGTATCGCGGTATTTTGACGAAGAAACCTATCTAGCTCAAAATCCAGATATTGCTCCCTTTGTTCGCACCCAAAACAATCCAAACGCGCCTTTTGCGTCTGGTTTAGACCACTTTATCCAGTTTGGCTACGATGAAGGCCGCACCCAAGTATCGCCTGACTACGACGAAGCGATTTATTTAAAACGATACCCGGTACTTGTGCCGTTTGTACAAAACGGAACTTTTAAATCGGGTTTGGAACACTTTATCAAATTCGGAGCCAAAGAAGGTCTCTATGCGAGTACCTTTTTTGAACCCGAATACTTGCTGAAAAACCCCGATGTTGCAGCAGCAGTCAAAGCGGGAGTTTTCAAAACAGGCGGAGAACACTACCGAAAGTTTGGACAATTTGAGCCAACGCGATCGGCTACATTTGTCGGGACTAAAAGCAGTGACATTGTAAATGGATTTGGTGTGGGAAAAGTTGAAATCACTGGCGTTCAAGTATCTCTAAATACAGCGGGCGATCGAGTTTATGAAACAAGTGGATCATCCGATCGTGACACCCTAATTGGCAGTCAGGGTAGTGATACTTTCGTGTTGAGTGGTGGTGGAGAGAGCTTCTACGGTGGGGTTGGCGGGAGCAAATACGCTACTATTAAAAACTTTAACCCGGAAGCCGATAAGATTCGCCTAGCGGGAACGCGAGGCAACTACTCTTATGGGTTTAGTAACACGTTTGGAGGGTTTTTGGTGAGTGACGGAACTCGAGCTGGCAGAATCTTCGCTGTAGTCGAGGGCCTTGCGAATATGCCGTTTCTAGCAAATCGGGGGCCCGATTTCTTGATTTTTGATAAACCTTCTGTATTAGATAACTTTTGGGAAACTGGATATTTAGCAAGCAATCCTGATGTGGCTGCGGCTGTTAAAGCAGGAAGTTTTGCTTCAGGTCTGGATCAGTATACAAAAGTTGGTCAATTTGAAAACAATCGATCTGCAACTTTTGTGGGGACTTCTGGGAATGATATTGTGACTGGTTTTGGCAAGGGAAAATCGACAATTATTGGAGTTGATTTTGATGAGCGTTATTTCAGCGACGGCAGCAACGAATTTGATACCTTGATTGGTAGCGAAGGTGCTGATACTTTTATTTTGGCTTATGACAATACTTCGCCACCACCGGGCGGTCAACCTAGCACTCAAGAATTGTACTTAGGCCCGGGTGAGGCTCGGATTCGCGGCTTCAATCCCAGTCAGGGAGATGCACTCCAGCTATCAGGCAAACTCAGTAACTATCAAATATCTCCAGTGGGTGGAGATTTAGTCATATCAAAAGGAGGAGATAGAATTGCAATTCTTGAGGGAGGTGCTGGATTAAATTTGAAACAACAGACTTTTCCTCAACTTGCTGACATTTATAATTTTCCTTTCTTGCTTGGCTAGAAACCGGGTTGATGAAATTTTAACAGGACTTACGCACAGACTCTCGTAAACCGGGTTTAATCATAAACCCGGTTTCTTGAATCAACCCAGTTTCTGAATGTAGTTCTGGACGCATGGGGTAATCAGAAACCGGGTTTTTTTACAAAAATCCTTCGTTAGAGTCCACAGATTAGATGAAAAACCCGGTTTCTCTGGCCTTAATGCGTAATTCCTGTGAATAATTAAGCCCGATCGCGCGCTAGCTTCAAAACCTCAAGCGCATCTTTATGACCTTCGGAAGACGCCCAAATTAAGGCAGTCCAAGTATTATTATCCTTAGCTTTGATATCAGCTCCTTTATCGATTAAAAATTCCACAACTTGAGTGCGCCCGCTGCCTGCAGCACTCATCAAAGCCGTCAAACCAAAATTAGTTTTAGCATTCACATCCGCCCCCGCCTCCAGCAAAAGCTGTACAATCTCGGTATGTCCCGCAGCAGCGGCACTCATTAACGGCGTCCACCCGTCATTATCCTGACTGTTGGGCCCGGCACCTGCAGCCAGCAATTTTTTGACGATCGCCGAATTGCCAGCCTCAGCCGCAGCCGTCAAAGCCGTCGCGCCTTCATCATCTTTGGCATTGATATCTGCACGCTGTTCGATCGCACTTTCTACAGCCGCAACATCACCCGTCTTGACGGCATTAATTAAATCTGTCATAAAATCTCCCTTGCATCCTCTCAAATATTAAATCCTATGGCAGTAGATATTTTAATCCTCTCCAACGGCCCCGGAGAATTGGCAACTTGGGTGCGTCCCTCCGTGCAAGCTTTGCGCGAGCAATTGGGGAATGCGGGCACTCAAGCGCGCATCTCTGTGGTGCTGTCCCCCTGTCCGCACGCCACCGGGAAAGAAGCACAAATCGCATCTTCCTACCCAGAAGTTGACAGAGTGCAAGCACCGGAGCATTTTTTTCCATTCCTATTATCTGGCAAAACTGCTGAAAATTGGGATTGGCACGAAAAAGGAGTTGTTTTGTTTTTAGGCGGCGACCAATTTTTTACAGTTGTTATTGGCAAAAGGCTAAAATATCGCACTGTTATTTATGCTGAATGGGACGCGCGGTGGTATCGCTGGATTGACAAATTTGCGGCGATGAAACCAGAAGTTTTTGCTAAAATTCCCCAAAAATATGCTAATAAATTTACAGTTGTGGGAGATTTGATCGCGGAAGTTGCTCGTTCCCAGGCTTTGCCTGGAAACGCATATCCAGAGGCTCTGCCTCGTACAAAAATAGAACTAATTGGATTGTTGCCCGGTTCTAAAGCCGCCAAATTAGCTTTAGGTGTACCGTTATGTTTGTCGATCGCCCAATCCATCCACCGCATCCGCCCTGAAACTCGCTTTGTAATTCCCGTTGCTCCTACCTTAGATGTGCAAACTCTAGCACGTTTTGCCGACCCCAAACAAAATCCTTGCCTGCATTTATTTGAGAACGCTAGCGCCGAACTTCATTTAACAGAACCGCCGTTTTTGCAGACAGCAAATAACTTGCAAGTAGAACTTTGGATGCAGACGCCTGCCTACGATTTGCTATCAGAATGCAGCCTGTGTTTAACTACTGTGGGAGCGAATACTGCCGAATTGGGATCTTTAGCTGTACCGATGATTGTTTTGATTCCGACGCAGCAATTGGATGCGATGAAAGCTTGGGACGGATTGCCGGGATTGCTGGCAAATTTGCCGTTAGTCGGTTCTGTTTTTGCGACTGCGATCAATTGGCTAATCTTGCTATTAGGGAAGGGAAAGCTTTATGCTTGGCCGAATATTTGGGCACAGGAGGAGATTGTGCCGGAGTTAATTGGGAAGCTGGAACCGGAAGTAATAGCCGGGTTGGCGATCGACTATTTGAGCCATCCTGAAAAATTAGCACAAATGGGCGATCGTTTGCGTGCGGTTCGAGGAGAATCGGGGGCGGCGAAAAAAATTGCTGAATTGGTTTGTGAAGAACTTGATTTGCAATAATCCATAAAACCTTGTACATACCGTAGGGTGCGTCGCTATCAACTGACATCTTGCACCATTGTCAAGAACGGGCTCTCCGGCCCGTTCCACAATAAAACTGATCTCTTGTGGAACAGGCATCTTGCCTGTTCCTAAACAAGTAATTGACAATGGTGTAACATTTCGCTATCAACAATCTCCTCATCAACTCGAAAATTTCGCAGCGACGCACCTTAGAGCAATCATAAAACCTTGTACATACCGAGCCGGTGCGTCGCTATCAACAATCTCCTCATCAACTCGAAAATTTCGCAGCGACGCACCTTAGAGCAATCATAAAACCTTGTACATACCGAGCCGGTGCGTCGCTATCAACAATCTCCTCATCAACTCGAAAATTTCGCAGCGACGCACCTTACAAAAAGAACTTAAGCTCGATCGTGCTTAGCAATCACCCAAATAGCGTGAATGATCCCCGGGATAAAGCCCAAAAAGGTGAGAACCAGGTTGATCCAAAAATCAGTACCGATGCCGACAGTCAAAAATACGCCCAACGGGGGAAGAAAAATGGCAGCGACTATGCGAATTAAATTGTCCATCTCAGTTACTCCAAACTACTTTTCTCTTTCAATTTTACTTCACTGATTGACAGAGCCTTTCCCGAAAAACTTAGGCGGTGCCGCCATAGTGTAAACTTCGGTTTCAGCGGCGATTACCTGCCGCAAGTGACCGGGAACTTGCATCAATCCCAACAGCGTAATCCCGTCAAACATCCGCAACCCGCCAGTTGTTTTCTCGGCGAGTAATTTGTCAGTAGTTTCGGGATCGGGACGGGTGTTTATTGCCTGAGTTGAAGCTACCGCAAAACCCCAAGGAGCTCCGTAAGTAGAAATAAAGCTGGTGCAGGATTGAACGTTGGGGAAAACCGATTTCAGGGTATTGACAATGCGGGCGTGCATTTTCATTTCGGCCGGAGAAACTGGGCCCGCTTGCACTACGAAATATCCGTCGGGCGACATGACGCTGCGAACTTTCTCAAAATACTCCTTGGTAAACAACTGGAAAGATGGGCCTTCTTCAATGGGATCGGACAAGTCAGAAATGACAATATCCCAATCTTTGTCTGTTTTGTCTAAATAGTCCAAAGCATCGCCGATTACTACTTCGCAGCGGGGGTCGTCAAAGGCATTTTGGTGCATTTCTGGCAGGTGTTCGCGACAAGCTTCTACTACTTCGCCGTCAATGTCGATCATCACGACTTTTTCAACTGTTTTCCAGCGCAGCACTTCTCTAATTGTAGCTCCTTCTCCGCCGCCGAGAACCAGGACTTTTTTGGGTGAACCGTGACAAATCATGGCTGGGTGCACCAGCGGTTCGTGGTATAGAAACTCATCGCCTGTACAAGATTGCCACTTACCGTCCAAAACTAAGCCTTTGCCGTAGGTACCGGTTTGAACGACATACATTTCCTGATAGGCAGTTTTTTTGTAAGCGAGCACCGCGATGATGCCGTGAACGTAAATATCCCAAGGGGTAATGTACTCGCTCATCCAAAAGTCTGCACGAACTTCGCTACCTGACATCCAATACTCTCCAAATATAAACTGCTGTGTCGATGTTGTCACAAGTAGTAGTTATTAGCACAAAATGGTGCGGGTATGTGAGTAAAATCGACACATTGGAGTGAGATTTCTCAGCAATGGTATAGTGTGATTGCGTTCTGAGAGAGAACAATTTGCTTGCTACTTAAGATTGCTTGCTCGATCGCGCGCCCAGCCGATCGTACTTTTCCCATCCCCCGCCCGCTCGCCGCCACATTTAATATTTTGGCAAGCAAAGCCTGCTGGTTTCGTGCAAATGTTGTCTGGTGCTGGGCCAGCAACTACAAGTTTCCGATCGAGGTTTCTATTGACCCCGCCCAAAAACGGATACCGTGCGACGTACTCATGTCGTGGAGAGATCGAAATTTTAGACCCAACGACCGGCGATCGGGCAACGCTATTGTTCAAGCTCCCAAATTCAATGCTGCAAGTAAATCTCAAATCGTTCGACTGAGCGATCGCCGAACGTCTCGCCGAACGTCTCAAATCTCAAATCGACTGACTAGATTAGTAAATATCGGCGATCGCAGCAAATTAAATTAAGTGCTAACCTACAAGTACAATTTCCCAATAAATTACCACGATCGTACCTAAGTATATGTTGAGAAATCCTCTAGTATTTGACCTCAAATTTTGGAGAAAATTGAGCGAAAAACTCAAAAAAAGCTTTACCCTTGGCATTGCGGCAGTAACTCTTTGTACGGCCATATTAGCTAGTTGCAGCAAAGCAGAACCCCCTTTGCGAGTCGGTGTCAATGTTTGGGCTGGATTTGAAACTTTGTACTTGGCTCGCAGTTTAGGCTACTACAATCGTACCCCCATTCGATTAGTAGATTACCCTTCTGCGACAGAAGAGGTACGAGCGTATCGAAATGGAGAAATTGAAGCGCTAGCCCTATCTATCGATGAATGTTTGGTATTGGCAGTCACCAATCCAGACGTAAAAATTGTAATTATTATGGATTTTTCTAACGGCGGGGATGTGATTATAGGAAAACCCGAGATTCAAAATTTGCAAGCATTAAAAAGCCGAGCAGTAGGCGTGGAATCGACTGCACTAGGAGCTTTTCTAATTACCCGCGCTTTAGAACAAAAAGGTATGTCAGCTAAAGATATAAAAATTGTCTCTTTAGGAGTATCCGAACACGAACGAGCATTTAAAAATGGAACTGTAGATGCTGTTGTTACCTTTGGCTCTGCTCGGACAAATCTGCTAGCATCCGGCGCCAAACTACTGTTTGACACTTCGCAAATTCCGGGTGAAGTTATCGATGTTATTGTAGTGCGTGAAAATCTAATTAACAACCAGTCAAAGGCTTTACAAGCCTTAGTTGACGGTCGGTTCCGCGCCCTAGATTACTTGACAAAACATCCCCAGGATGCTGCTATTAGGATTGCTCCCCGTACAGGAGTTACTCCAGAGCAATTCTTAGAATCTTTAAAAGGGCTGAGAAGTCCAGACCTGCAAGAAAACCAAAGATTACTAGGAAAAACAGACCACTCATTGCTGAAGAGCGTAAAGCGACTGTCTCAAGTGATGTTAGACAATAAATTACTGCCAAAAGCTGTAGATACCGCTCCGTTGTTGGACGATAGGCTGGTCAAAAATGTGAAGCTTTGAGATCGGAAAAAAATTCGGGTGTGTGATGAATAAATGTCAGTGTAAAATTGACCATTTACCTTTGTGTTTTTTGTGGCAAGTAGCAACAATAATCTAGGGACTAAAATTTGATATCATTCCTAAATATGAAACGATTTCCTTTTCCTCTACGTTTCTCAATTCCTGTGATTCTGATGATTTGCGGTAGTGTGCTGGGTGTATTTTCTTTTCAACGGGAAGTAGAGCAGTCATACCGCCGACAAGAAGAATATGGAATTAGCAATTTAAAGTTTTCCGCAAATCAAATCTCAGAAATGCTGGAATATTTGTACCGCAGAGGAGATGTTGAGGAAGCCGAAATTGCCATTAGTAATTTGGGGAGCGATCGAAATATCCGATTAGCCTTACTTTGTGATGAAAATAACCGAATAATTTTGGCAACCCGTTACGAATTGCGGAATCGCCCTGTCAGCGACACCTCATTACCTAACTACTTACCAGCAGAATTTTCCAAAGTTCGGGAAATCATGTCAGGAGAAGTCAAGCTTTCTCAAAATAGAGACAGTACCAGGGCAATTTATCCGGTTTTGTTGGGGGCTAAGCCGGGAGAAATTCGCCCTTCGAGAGTCGGTATTCTTGTGGTAGAGTACGATCTTTTGTTAGTGAAGCAGCAAGCTTATGCAGATGCTTTACAGCGATCGCTCGAAACCAGCATTGAGTTAGCTTTATTTTGTGTGATTGTCTGGTTATTTTTTGATAAAACCTTGACTGGGCGCGCTGCTAGGTTGGTAGCAGCGAGCAACAGCTTCAGCAAAGGAAAATTGGGCGATCGCGCCCAACTGGGAGGTTCTGACGAACTTGCTCAGATTGCAGTTGCTTTTAATCAAATGGCCGATCGAATTCAGTCTCAGACGGAGGTGCTGCAACAAAACGAGCAACGATTCAGAACCTTGGTTTCTAATATTCCAGGTGCTGTTTATCGATCGGTATTCGATTCCGACTGGAAAATCCAGTTCATTAGTGATGCGATCGCAGAAATTTCTGGCTATCCCGCCACGGATTTTATTAACAATCAAGTTTTGGTTTTTAACAAAATCATCCATCCTGAAGATGCAGCAATGGTAGAAGAAATTCTTCATAATAAAGTTTTAAAAAAACGAGATTATACGATTGAGTACCGCATCATTCGACCAGATAAAACTGTGAGGTGGGTGTCAGAAAAAGGTCAAGGCATATTCAATGAAAACGGCGAGGTTATGTGGCTTGACGGAATAATATTTGACATCACCAAGCGCAAGCGCGCTGAAGCAGAACTTCATCAAACCTTGCAACTTAAGGATGAACTTGCTGCCACAGCCACTGCTCAAGCTCAACAACTAGAAAAAACTATACAAAATTTACAGCAAACCCAGGCTCAACTCATTCAAACAGAGAAAATGTCTTCGCTCGGGCAACTGATCGCTGGTGTGGCTCACGAGATTAATAACCCAGTCAATTTCATTCACGGCAATATCGCCTACGTTACTCAATACACTCAAACTTTAGTAAAATTTACTAATTTGTACCAGCAGGAATATCCTAATACCAACCCTAAAATTGCAGAATTGATAGAGGATAGTGACCTAGATTTTATCAAAAAGGATTTGCCTAAAATCTTATCTTCAATGAAAGTGGGTACTGACCGCATTCGTGGAATTGTACTGAGTTTGCGAAATTTTTCTAGGTTGGATGAATCCGATCTAAAACCAGTTAATATTCACGACGGAATTGACAGCACGCTCTTGATTTTACAAAATGCGGTAAAAGCTAAACCTAATTTGGATGAAATTGAAATTGTTAAAAATTATGGAGATTTGCCCCCTGTCGAATGTTATGCCGGACAGCTCAATCAAGTATTTATGCATATTTTGAGTAATTCCATATATGCCTTGCACAATCAAGAAAAGCAGGAATCACAAACTCCCCGAACTAACTATTCTAGTCAGATTATAATTAGTACATCTATTCAAGAACCCGATGGGGTAAAAATTAGTATTAAGGATAATGGGCCGGGAATAGATGAGGCAGTGAAGGAAAAAATTTTTGACCCTTTCTTTACGACGAAACCAGTAGGTCAAGGTACAGGATTGGGATTGTCAATTAGTTATCAGATTGTTGTGGATCGACACGGTGGGAAGTTGCAGTGCGTATCCGCAGTTGGAGAAGGGACTGAGTTGGCGATCGAGATTCCGATCGCCGCCAAATCCCGCACTTAAACTGCTGCGCGAGGGTACGATGGGGAGAGGATTTGACTCTTTGGGGAATACGGCATTGCTATATACAACTTAGCTGTCGAACAGCTTAATATTGACAGCCCCAGAGGCAAAAAGTAATTTGACGCGAGAATTACAGCCGTAAGGTGCGCCCTGAAGCACTTTACATATATAGGTTCTGCGTAAGTCTCGATCGATCGAGCTAAACTGAGGGATAATAAAAACTCCCTTTGACCGCGGCTCCTCCTAGTTTGATGTGCAACCTTATGTCTACTGTCACTTTTGGTTTGTCAACCCCTGTAGCGGCAGAGCCCGGGGCATCCTACGGCAGCAGCGAACCGCCACAGCGCCCTACCGTGCGGGCAGAGTGGATCGAGGTATTGGTGGACTCTCCTTTCAGGGTTGCGGGGGACTCCGCTGGGGAGGAAAACAAGTTATTTACCTATGGTTTACCTGCGGAACTTACCGTGCAACCGGGGGATATTTTGAGTGTACCCTTTGGCAGTCAACAGGTAGGCGCGATCGCGATTCGGTTCATTTCTCAACTGCCGCCAGACTTAGATCCGGCGCGGGTTAAAGATGTCGAAGATGTTGTCAGTACGGGCTTTTTCCCGCCGACTTACTGGGAATTGCTCGATCGCACTGCCACCTATTATTGCACACCATTAATTCAAGTAATTAGAGCCTCGCTGCCGCCCGGTTTGTTAAGCCGTTCCGTGCGCCGAATTCGCTTAATTAAGCACGCAATTTCTCCGAATGCCGAAACATTTCTCAATCCCGCAGCCAGTCAAATTTTGCAATTGTTGCAAGCTCAAAAAAACGGCGATTACAATTGGCAATACCTCCAGCGCCAAGTCAAGGGAAGTTATCGGGGATTGAAAGATTTATTGAAACGCGGTTGGGTAGAAAGTTATTTAGAACCTCCCAATCCTCCCAAACCACAACTCAAACCTGCAGTGACATTAATTGCTAGTGCATTTGTCACAGATTTAACCAAGCGGCAACAAGAAGTATTGGAAGTTTTGCGGCGCGGCGGCGGTGAAATGTGGCTGAACGATTTGCTGAGAATTTGCAGCGCGAGTTCTTCCGTTGTCAAAAATTTGGAACAAAAAGGTAGCGTTGTAATTGACCAAAGGGAAGTTCTCAGGGGCGATCGCGGAATTTCTCAATTGCCCGATGCACCAAAAACTTTAACTCATTTTCAAGCTGAAGCTTTAGCGTTTATTAACACTTTTTCGGGATTCCGTCAAGTGCTGCTGCACGGCGTTACAGGTTCCGGGAAAACCGAAGTGTATTTGCAGGCGATCGCCCCAATCTTAGCCAGCGGCAAATCCGCCCTCGTACTCGTTCCCGAAATCGGTTTGACACCGCAACTTACCGATCGATTCCGAGCCCGTTTTGGCGAGCAAATTTGCGTATACCACAGCGCCCTATCCGACGGCGAACGTTACGATACATGGCGTCAGATGCTGACTGGAACCCCGCAAATTGTCATCGGCACGCGATCGGCCATTTTCGCGCCATTACCTCACCTCGGCTTAATTATCCTCGATGAAGAACACGACAGCAGCTTCAAACAAGACCAACCAGCCCCCTGCTACCACGCCCGCACCGTTGCCAAATGGCGCGCCGAATTAGAAAATTGTCCCTTAATTTTAGGTTCTGCAACGCCAGCTTTAGAGACTTTGGTGGGGACGCGCCGAGATTATTACTCGTTACCAAATATCCATTATTTATCCTTGCCCGATCGCATTTATTCCCGCCCGATGCCGCCTGTGGAAATAGTCGATATGCGCCAAGAACTGCGGCAAGGAAACCGTTCAATTTTCAGTGTTTCCCTGCAAAACTCCCTGGAACAATTGCGAGCAAGACAACAGCAAGGTATCCTGTTTATTCACAGAAGAGGACACAGTACCTTTGTCTCTTGTCGGAGTTGCGGCTATGTGATGGAATGCCCGAACTGCGATGTTTCCCTGTCTTATCACCACGTCGGTGAAGGAACAGCAGAAATATTGCGCTGTCACTACTGCAACCACACGGAACGACACCCTCAAAACTGCCCGGAATGCAGTTCTCCTTACTTCAAAAACTTTGGTAGCGGCACTCAGCGAGTCGAACAGGAATTAACGAGATTGTTTCCCGAATTGCGGGCAATTCGGTTTGACAGCGATACGACTAGAAATAAGGGCGACCACCGCCGATTGTTAACGCAATTTGCGAATGGGGAAGCTGACATTTTGTTGGGTACGCAAATGCTGACTAAAGGGTTAGATTTAGCGGGAGTCACATTGGTGGGAGTTGTGTCTGCTGACGGGTTGCTAAACTTATCCGATTATCGGGCAAGCGAACGAGCTTTTCAAACATTAACTCAAGTCGCGGGCCGTGCGGGCAGAGGCGACGATCCGGGGCGGGTAATTATTCAAACTTACACTCCAGAACATCGGGTTATTCAAGCAGTTAGGCGGCACGAATATGCGGGTTTTGTGGAAACAGAATTAGCAGAAAGAGCGGCGCTGAATTATCCTCCTTCGGGGCGGCTGGTATTGTTGCGGTTGAGTAGTGCTGATGCGGCAGAAGTTGCGGTGACGGCGGTACAATTAGCGTCTGTTTGTCAGGAGTATATTGAGCGATTGTCTGTACCGGGATGTGAGTTGTTGGGGCCTGCACCTGCGGCGATTATGCGGGTGGCAAATCGGTATCGGTGGCAGATTTTGCTGAAGTTGCCTTTGGATGAGTCGGTGGATTTGTCGGATTTGATCGGGTTGCGCGATCGCACGCCGCGTTCTGTTAGTTTAACTATTGATGTCGATCCGTTGAATTTTGGTTGATTGGTGGGGCTACAGGCCATTGTAGGGGCGGGTTTCACCAACCATCTATGTCGAAAACAAACAATATAATAAACCCGCCCCCACCCAACGACAAATCCGAATCTACATTTTTTGGATGATTTCTAAAATCAGGTTAATCTGGGTTATTGGTTGGGTGGGGGCGGGTTTTTATAGATTGTTTATCAGCCTCCAATATTGTTGGTAAAACCCGCCCCTACCGGCCGTCGTCGGGGCGGGTTTCATCAACTATCTATGCCTGAAACCAACAATATAATAAACCCGCCGCCGCCCAACGAACAACTGTTTTATGGGGACTAAATTATGAAATACGATCCTAACAAACACCACCGCCGCTCAATTCGCCTGCCAGGATATGATTACAGGGCTCCCGGCGCGTATTTTATCACTATTTGCAGTTGGCAGCGCGAATGTTTATTCGGCGAAATTATTAATGATAAAATGCAATTGAGTCCCTATGGTAAAACTGTTTTATTCCATTGGAGCATTCTTCCCAAACGTTACAAAAACGTAGCATTAGACGATTTTATTGTGATGCCAAATCACGTTCATGGAATTATTGTTTTGAAAGGCAGCCCAGAAATAAATTATACAGAATCCGATAAATTTGGGCACAGAAAATCAACAATCCATCCTTTGTCGGAAATTGTGCGGGGTTTAAAAACATCTTCGGCGCGGCGAATTAACCAAATGCGATCTTTGACAGGCATCTCGGTGTGGCAGCGGGGTTATTACGAACATATCATCCGCAATGAAGAATCATTAGTTGCCATTCGTGAATATATTGTTAATAATCCTTTGTTGTGGGGAAAAGATGAATTGTCTCCTCATAATTCAGTCAAAATTAATGAATTTAGTCCGCTGGCGATCGAATGGAATGGCAAATCTTATATACAGTCGATCGTCGTGTAATATTATGTCGATCGATTTGTAGGGGCGGGTTTCACCAACCATCTATGCCTAAAAAAAACAATATAATAAACCCGCCCCGCCCAACGGTAAATCCGAATCTACATTTTTTTTATGCGATCGAACATCAGGTTAATCTGGGTTATTGGTTGGGTGGGGGCGGGTTTATATAGATGGTTTGTGAGCATCAAATATTGTTGGTAAAACCCGCCCCTACAGCCCATCGTAAGGGCGGGTTTCACCAACCATTTAGGTGAGAAACCAACAATCTAATAAACCCACACCTACAAACTAAGGCAAATCCGTGCTCCCCATCAGATAAAGGTCGCACTCCCGGGCCACGCCGCGCCCTTCATTAATCGCCCAAACAATCAAACTTTGTCCCCGGCGACAGTCCCCAGCCGCGAAAACTCCCGGAATGCTGGTTGTATATTTTTCATGATCCGCTTTCACGTTGCTGCGCGCGTCGCGTTCCAATCCCAAGTCATCCAGCAAGGGCTGTTCCGGGCCGAGGAAGCCCATCGCCAGCAAGACAAGCTGTGCGGGTAGGACTTTTTCGGTGCCTGCGATTTGCTTCGGAATGAACTGCCCTTTTTCGTTTTTCGCCCACTCCACCTCAACGGTGTGCACGGCTTTGACATTGCCGTTTTCGTCGCCCTCGAACTTTGTCGCCGTGGTGAGATAGCCGCGGGGGTCGTCGCCGAATTTGGCTGCTGCTTCTTCTTGGCCGTAATCCAAGCGGTAGACTTTCGGCCATTCGGGCCAGGGATTGTTGGCCGCGCGTTCCGAGGGCGGTTTGGGGAGGATTTCTAGCTGTACCAGGCTGTTGCAGCCGTGGCGGATGGAGGTGCCCACGCAGTCGGTGCCTGTGTCGCCACCGCCGATGATGACGACATCTTTGTCGGTGGCGGAGATGAAGTTATCGTTTGTACTCTTGTCTAAAACTGCTTTGGTGTTCGCAGTCAAAAAGTCCATTGCGAAGTGGATGCCTTTTAATTCCCGGCCGGGGATGCCCAAGTCGCGGGGTTTGGTGGCGCCGGTACAGAGGACAACGGAGTCGTATTCTTTTAGCAGTTGTTCTGCTGGCAAGTCTTTGCCGACTTCGGTGTTGCAAACGAATGTCACGCCTTCGTCTTCGAGGACTTTGAGGCGGCGCATTACGACTTGTTCTTTGTCTAGCTTCATGTTGGGGATGCCATACATTAGCAGGCCGCCTGGTCGATCGGCTCTTTCGTATACAGTTACCCAATGACCGGCTTTGTTGAGTTGCGCGGCGGCGGACAAACCGGCGGGCCCGGAACCGATGACGGCGATTTTTTTGCCGGTGCGTTTGGCTGGCGGTTCGGCGGTAATCCAGCCTTCATCCCAGCCTTTATCGATAATTGCGACTTCGATGTTTTTGATTGTCACCGGCGGGTTGTTGATGCCGAGCACGCAAGCGCCTTCGCAGGGTGCGGGACAGACTCTGCCGGTGAATTCGGGAAAGTTGTTGGTTTTGTGGAGTCTGTCTAGGGCTTCTTTCCAGAGTCCGCGATATACAAGGTCGTTCCATTCGGGGATGAGGTTGTTGATCGGGCAGCCGCTTGCCATGCCGCTAATCAGGTTTCCGGTGTGGCAAAATGGGATGCCGCAGTCCATGCAGCGCGCGCCTTGGGTGCGGAGTTTGTCCTCATCCATCGGCAGGTGAAATTCGTCCCAGTTGTGGACTCTCTCGACTGGTGAGAGTTCGGAGGGCAATTCGCGCAAGAATTCGATAAAGCCTGTTGGTTTTCCCATAGTGGTGTCTCTGTTAGAATTTACTATTCTGTCAGTTTCTCAAAGGTGAAGCTGGCGGGCTTCTGAATAAACTATTGTGATCTAAATTGTGTGCGATCGCAGTTCAGATTGAGCAATTCCTACCTGAAATCTTCAATATCGCCGGGAGTCGGGGAATTGTCGGCTGCCGTAAAATATAGATCGACAGCAAAGAAACCGGGTTTTTGAGGGGGATTAAAGGTTTTAAAGGTTTTGATGCAGTTTTTTCGTCCATCAAACCCGGTTTCTGCGTATTTTCAGCATTGCTTATTCTCGGACGATCGCCCGCCACCGATCGTCCCACCTCTGGAAACCCTCCCGGGTTAACTCGGACTGCCCGCCAGCGTCAACTTTCAAGCGCCGTCCCCATCAGGAGGGCTGGAAATAAAATATAAAAAGTTACAGACCTTGCAAAATATTATTTTAAGGATATACTACTGTAAATCTGTCAGCTAAGTGGGGTTTATTTGTTAAACTCCTAAAATAGGTAAATAAACTCATGAGCATTACAGTTCAGAACGTATCTAAACACTTCGGCTCCTTTCACGCAATTGACAACGTGAATTTGGAAATTAAAAGCGGCTCTTTAGTCGCGCTATTGGGGCCTTCCGGTTCCGGGAAATCGACTCTGCTGAGGATGATTGCGGGACTCGAACCGCCTGACACGGGTCATATTTACCTGATCGGCGAGGATGCTACCCAGCAGTCGGTGCAGGAACGGCATATCGGTTTTGTGTTTCAGCACTACGCTTTGTTTAAACACATGACTATTAAGAAAAATATTGCTTTTGCGATGGAAATTCGCAAAGCTCCTAAAGGCTCAATTAGCAGGCGGGTTGATGAACTTTTGGATTTAGTGCAGTTGACAGGTTTGGGCGATCGCTATCCTTCGCAACTTTCCGGGGGGCAGCGGCAGCGGGTGGCTTTGGCGAGAGCTCTAGCAGTTCAACCGAAAGTGCTGCTGCTAGACGAACCTTTTGGAGCATTAGATGCTAAAGTCCGCAAAGAATTGCGATCGTGGCTGCACAACCTTCACAAAGAAGTTAACATCACCACAGTTTTTGTGACTCACGACCAAGAAGAAGCTATGGAAGTAGCCGATGAAATTGTGGTGATGAACAAAGGTAAAGTCGAACAAGTTGGCACTCCTGCTGAAATTTACGACAAACCCGCATCAGCTTTTGTGATGAGTTTTATTGGGCCTGTCAATGTGCTGCCGAATACTGCGGGTTTGTTCGCTAGCAACGGCACAACGGCTCACAAGAACGGAGCCGCCCATTCTGAAGTAGTGTTTTTGCGCCCCCACGATGTGGAAATTCAAACTAAGCCGCAGTCTGGTTTTGCATTAGCAAAAGTCAGCCGCATCATTCATTTAGGGCGGGAAATTCAAACCGAGTTAGTGTTAGAATCGGATCAGGTAGTAACAGCTTACGTGAGTCGCGAGCGCTTCGATTCTCTACAGTTAACGCGAGATCAGCAGGTTTACGTCAAGCCCAAACACGCGATGACTTTCCCTGCTTATTCAATTTAAAATCAGCGGCTGGATCTTACTCAAAATACTATCGGGGAGCTTCTACAAAACACTGCTGCTACATCATTACCAGGCTCGTGCCTGGTAATGCTGTCTCGTGGCTCCAAATCGGAGGAGCTTGCTCCTGAAATTCATTCCCAGGCTGTGACTGGGAACGATAAAAAAAGGTCAGCGAAGAATATGAATGCTAACAAATTGTTGAATTTAGCAACTAGCACTTTAGTTGGTTATCGCCGTTACATCCAGGCAGGATTAACACTTTGTGCAGGATTTGGACTGTCTGCGATCGCCTCTTCAGTCGCGTACAATTGGGAATACAAATTCATGCAAGCGGAACTGCAAGAGCGGCTGGACAAAATAGCTACAGACATTCAGAGAGATGTTAGCGGCAATTTAGAAATAATTCGGGCAGCGGGAGCATTTTACAGCGTATTTGACGGCGTTAAAAAACCAGAAATTAATACATTTGTTGGTACTGCCCTCTACCGCCATCCGAGCCTGAAGGCGATCGCTTGGCTGCCCCGTGTTTCTGACTCGCCGCAATTCCTGACTGATGAAATAGATTTAGGTTTAGATTTGACTGCCAATCGGCTAGCGTTAGAAAAAGCCGCAAAAAGACAAGAAATTACCGCGACTGGCAGCCAAAAAATGCCCTCACAAAATCAACCCATCGTCTTTGTATTCATGCCAATTTTTAATCAAATTTCTGCTGGTGATACCGCAGCATTGCAGCCAAACTTTCCTGCTAGGGAACCAGAAAAATTGAAAGGTTTTACTCTCGGGGTTTTGCTGGTTGATGCTATTGTTAAATCTGCTTTGCAGGAAACTAAACTCAACTTTATTAACGTGTATCTTCAAGATGCTATGGCTCCTGAACCAGAAAGATTTCTCGCTTTTTACGAAGCGAAGACTAAAAGGATCGTCACCGACGAAAATATTAAAAATAAACTCGATATTGGGGAAAGAGCTTACTGCCCGGACGGCAGCAGTTGCACCCGCATTCTCAATATTGAAAATCGCAGGTGGTTGCTGCAACTGCGACTAACGCCAGAGTACATTAATCCTCTAAGGTTTTGGCGTTCTTTGACTGTTTTAATTTGCGGGACAATCTTAACTTTGGCGGCGACACTTTATCTAACGAGCTTGTGGAATTATACCGATAAAATTGAAAAAATAGCAGCAGAACGCACGGCTAAATCTCAACAGCTAGAGCAAACGTTGCAAGAGTTGCAGCAAACTCAAACTCAACTGATTCAGCAGGAAAAAATGTCTAGTTTGGGTTTATTAGTTGCTGGTGTCGCCCACGAAGTTAACAATCCTATTAGTTTTATTTACGGCAATATTCAACACGCCAGCGCATATAGTAGCGATTTGTTGGAGTTGGTAAAACTCTACCAAAAACACTATTTGTACCCTCCCTCGGAAATTTCAGAGTATTTAGAAAATATTGACTTTGAATTTCTCAGCAAAGATTTGCCGCAACTGCTGTCCTCGATGAAAATAGGAACCGATCGCATTGTTCAAATTGTCAAATCTTTGCGTAATTTCTCTCGCTTAGACGAAAGCGAAATGAAACCTGTCAACATCCATGAAGGCATTGACAGCACTCTGCTAATCCTGCAAAGCCGGCTAAAAGCTACAGCCGATCGCCCGGCGATCGAGATTGTTAAAAACTACAGCAATTTACCTTTAGTAGAGTGCTATGCCGGACAATTAAATCAGGTGTTTATGAATATTCTGGCTAATGCGATCGACGCCCTTGAGAGTTACAACCTCGATCGCGGGCCCACAGCAGCGAAAGCCAATCCGATCGCGATCGCCATAACCACAGAATATTCGATCCCCGATCGAATAATTGTGCGGATATCTGACAACGGCCCCGGTATGGCAGAAAATGTCAAAAAACGGCTGTTCGACCCGTTCTTTACGACTAAACCAGTCGGAAAAGGGACAGGATTGGGACTGTCAATCAGCTATAAAATTATCGTAGAAAAGCACAAGGGTACGCTGCGCTGCGATTCGACACCGGGATTGGGGACGGAATTCTCGATCGAGATTCCGCTGCTGCAAGAAGTCAGACAAGCTGTACCGTTTGTTTCGCGGAAAATATCGGAGGCAGCTTAGAAACGGCTGGGGAAGAAAAATTTTTTTCCATAAACTACTGTAATTAGGTCGGATTACAGTATTATATGTAATAATGCCACAATCAAGACTGCTTTAGGCAGCTTAAACTGTCGGCACTGCCGATACTGTATAACCAAAACACGGCGAGACTAAATATGTTCACTGACTTGCAAATTATTTACGAACGCGACCCCGCGGCGCGCAACTGGCTGGAAGTATTATTTTGCTATCCCGGACTCCAAGCACTTTTTTTGCACAGGACAGCACACTGGCTTTATTCTGCGGGCCTGCCGTTTGTACCGCGCATGATTTCCCAACTTAGCCGCTTTTTAACAGGTATTGAGATCCACCCAGGAGCAAAAATTGGTAGGGGCGTGTTTATCGACCACGGTATGGGGGTGGTAATTGGCGAAACTGCGATCGTTGGAGATTATGCTGTAATTTATCAAGGAGCGACCCTTGGCGGCACGGGCAAAGAAATAGGAAAACGGCATCCGACGCTGGGAGAAAATGTAGTGGTGGGAGCCGGTGCTAAAGTTTTAGGCAATATCCAAATTGGCAATAATGTTCGGATTGGTGCGGGTTCGGTAGTGCTGCGGGAAGTCCCTAGCGATTGCACAGTTGTGGGAATTCCCGGCCGCATCATCCCTCGCAAAAAGCAGTTAGAAGATGCTGAAAATTCTCAAGGCATACCGGATTTGGAAGCTCAAGCGATTCGAGCTTTGTTCGATCGAATTAAGGATTTAGAAGACCAGGTTAATATTTTAAAATCTCAATCATCTCCGCTCACAACAACTCAATTAGAGCAAGCAGAGGCAGAAAAACATGAATTATTCCTGTCTTCCGATTTATTCATTACACAGTTTTTAGACGGTGCAGGAATCTAGTAAAGCTTTAATTTATATAGATTTTTGCCAGCAACACTATCCTGCTGCCATTGTGCAAACTAACTTTGATTCCTTCAGTAACTCGCTATGACTATTGCTTCTCTTTCCACTACAACTTTTGATGAAACGAGCCGACATATATTTTCTCGCCGCTCGCACTTGCCCAACAGAAGCAATGCTCTGTGGCGAATTGAAACTGGAGTAGTGCGAACTGTAACGTGGCTTGAAGATGGCACAATTATCACCTTGGGATTGTGGGGGCCTGGTGATACGATCGGCAAACCGATATCAAAATGCGATCCTTTTCAAATTGAATGCCTCACTAAAGTCGAAGCAATTTTACTATCTGGCGATCGCTGGCTAAATAGAGATATTTTGCTCAGTCACATTCAGCAGGCTGAAGATTTTATGGTAATGCGAGGTTACAAAAGAGTTGATTTTATGCTCTATCGACTCTTAACTTGGCTGGCTAAGAGGTTTGGTTCTGAGGTAGAGCGAGGACATCTGATCGATATGATTTTAACGCATCAGGACATTGCAGAAATTCTCGGTACAAGTCGCGTAACTGTCACTCGCACCCTCGGTAATTTTCAGCAGCAAGGCTTAATTAATCGTCTGCCGCTCCACCGGATTATTCTGCAACCTTCAGAGGTGTGGCACTACGAAATATAAAAGGATATTAACAGTTAACTGTTAACTGTTAACCTTTTAAATTCCAGATATTGTATCATGTTTCACAAAAAATTATATGGATGGAGTTTGTGAGGTATTTGTGATGGGCTATTGAGCGCTGCTAGCTTTTGGCTGCTTCGGCGCTTTTTTTTAGCGGCATTGCTTCCATCAGTTTGCACGGTTGGCTGTGGATTGCTGATGATGAAGTGGGTAGTGTTACGGGAGTTAAATTGCGATCGATCCTGCGACTCCAGAATTAAGCTACCAAAAAACTACTGTTTACCTATAGACATTAAGTATTTAATGGTGTAGTCTGTTAAATCAAGTAGAGATCGTTTGCGATCGCTCCTTGAGTGCGAAGCCCAACTGCGGGAAAAAACTCTCTCAATAGTGCCATTGTTGCCATTAGCAAAAATTACTGCCATAGCGAAATGTTATAGATGTTCGTGGCAAATATTATTGGATTGCATTTGCACTGCTTGCCAGCGCATGACATTAAGTTTTGCGCTCAATTCACCTGAAACTAAAATAACAATAGGAACTCTTCTTAATGTGGTATGAACGTCTAAAAAGTAGAATTTTGTGGTTCTCGGAAAAAAAGACTGGTTCGGCAGGTTTTTCTCTGAAGTCAGCAAACTTCCTGAAATCGTCACTGTTCAAAGCTTTTACTTTCTTTTTTGCAGTAGGTTTAGGCTTGAGCTGGTTAATTCCTCAGCCTGCAATCAGCCAGCCAAAACCAAAAGATGTCGAACTCACCTTAGTTTCCTTTGCTGTTACCAAATCCGCCTACGACAGGATCATTCCCGGCTTTGTAGCGAAGTGGAAACGAGAAAACAACCAGAATGTCAAGTTTAGCCAAAGCTACGGCGGTTCCGGTTCCCAAACTCGCGCTGTGATTGATGGTTTGGAAGCCGATGTCGTACACTTAGCCTTAGCTTTTGATACCGATCGCATCCAACAAGCCGGTTTAATTAAAGCGGGTTGGGAACGAGAAGTACCCAATAACGGAATTGTTAGCAAATCAGTCGTAGCATTAGTAGCGCGATCGGGCAATCCTAAAAAAATCCAAGGCTGGGCGGATTTAGCCAAACCGGGTATCAAAGTAATTACTGCTAATCCCAAAACCTCTGGTGTCGCGCGCTGGAACTTCTTAGCTTTGTGGGGTTCGGTAACTCGAAACGGAGGAAACGAACAAGCAGCCCGCAGCTTTGTCACTCAGGTTTATAAAAACGTGCCAGTGCTTCCTAAAGATGCCCGCGAAGCGTCAGATGTCTTCTACAAACAAAACCAAGGGGATGTGCTGATCAACTATGAAAACGAAATTCTGTTGGCGAAACAGAAGGGCGAAACCGAACCTTTCATCATCCCCCAAGTGAATATTTCTATTGACAACCCCGTGGCTGTAGTTGATAAAAACGCAGCCAAACACGGAACTACTAAAGTGGCGGAGGCTTTTGTGAAATATCTTTACACGCCGGAAGCTCAGCAAGAATTTGCTAAAGTGGGTTTTCGGCCTGTTAACTCGACGGTAGCCGGACAATTTAGCAGTCAGTTTGCCAGAGTTGGCAAACTGTTTACAATCAGCGATATGGGTGGCTGGAAGGGGGCGCAAAGCAAGTTCTTTGCTGACGGTGCAATCTTCGATCAAATTGAGAATGGTCTGGGCCGGAGATAATCGAGAGCGAAATTGGGTTAATTAAATTTTCTCCTCGACTACTCAATAAGTTTAAAGGCAAGTGCGATCGTCGCCCTTGCTTTTTTATTTCTCTTGATTTCTTTCTTCTCACTGCCAACAGATGCGATATCTAGCACCTGTTGACTGTCCCCAAGTAGGTGAGTATGAATAAACTTAACTATGACAGAGCATACAGCATATTCCATGTATATGCGGTACACACAACAAGGGTCGTAAGTAAGGTGCGTCGCCACCAGTCAATCTGCAAGTTCCATTAAACATGAGCAGCGACGCACCCTACATAACACGTACCACACAATAGAGCTTTATAGTGTACTTCACGAACCACCGAATATGCTGTATATCCAGCTACCTACTTAGCAGTTACTTCAAGGTGGGGGTATTGCCTGTAAAATAGTTGCTCCCTGCAACATTTGAGAGTTTCGGGCTCTACCCGCTTCTGGGTGTTCCCAAGAGGGTGCAAAGGGCGGAACCAATAAGGGGCAAGCTTTCCACCCACCCTGTACCGCCACGCCGAGCATCTGGCAGTTTCCGCCCCTGTGCCCGTGCTGCTCGTAATACCGACAGTGCCGACAGCTTAAACCTACATTTACGTTGCTCACGGGATTTCTCCAACCGTTTTTGTAATAAAAAGATACTAACACCTGTACACCTACCGGAATTGTGTACTATGATATAATGTACAATTTAAATTCGATCGCGAGTGGGGAATGTGGAACTATCTTCTAGAGTAGAATATGCCCTGTTAGCGCTCTTGGAACTGGCGAGCCACTACCCGAAGGATTCGCCCCTAACAGTGAACGAAATTACTGCTTCTCAAGAGATACCGGAACGCTATCTCGACCAAATTCTTGCCGTGCTGCGGCGTGCGAGTATCGTCCAGAGTCTGCGGGGCGCTAAAGGCGGTTATTTACTGGCGAAAGAGCCTTGGCAGATTACTTTGCTAGAGGTGTTTTCGACTCTCGAAGGCGACGGCAACGGCCAGACTCAAAAAGTTTCGGAATCTCTAACAATAGAAAAAACTGCGGTGCTAGAAATCTGGCAGGAAGCTCAAAAGGCATCTTGGGATGTTTTGGGCAAATACACATTACAAGATTTGTGCGAACAGCGGGATGTTCGCAAACAAGCACATCCCATGTACTACATTTAATAGGAGAGAAATTAAGCCATGAAAATTGCTAAGGATGTTACAGAAATAATTGGCAGAACTCCTTTAGTTCAGCTCAATAAAATTCCCCAAGCCGAAGGAGTAGTTGCTCAAATTGTGGCAAAATTGGAAGGGATGAATCCCGCTGCTTCGGTGAAAGATCGGATTGCGGCGAGCATGATTCAGGCGGCAGAAGATGCGGGGTTAATTCAACCGGGGAAAACTATTTTAGTTGAACCGACTTCAGGCAATACTGGAATTGCTTTGGCTATGATTGCGGCGGCGAAAGGCTACAGTCTGATTTTAACGATGCCGGATACGATGAGTTTAGAACGCCGATCGATGCTGAAAGCTTACGGAGCTCAGTTGGAATTGACGCCCGGACATGAAGGGATGTTAAGCGCGATCGCCCGTGCGGAAGAAATTGTAGAAGAAACCCCGGATGCTTTCATGCTGCAACAGTTTCGCAACCCCGCTAATCCAAAAATTCACCGGGCAACCACGGCCGAGGAAATTTGGGAAGATACAGAGGGTAAAGTAGATTTTTTCGTGGCTGGAGTTGGCACCGGCGGTACGATTACTGGAGTTGCTGAGGTAATTAAACAGCGGAAACCGAGTTTTAGGGCGATCGCAGTTGAACCCGCCAGGAGCCCCGTGCTTTCTGGAGGCAAATCTGGTGCTCACAAAATTCAAGGGATTGGTGCAGGATTCATCCCGGAAGTGTTGAAACCAGAGTTAATTGATGAAACGATCGCAGTTAGCGACGAAGATGCGATCGCCTACAGCCGCCGACTAGCCAGAGAAGAAGGATTGTTGTCAGGAATCTCAGCAGGCGCGGCTTTGTTTGCTGCAATTCAAGTCGGCAAGCGTCCCGAAAATGCTGGAAAATTGATAGTTTTTGTGCAGCCTTCTTATGGCGAACGCTACCTCAGTACAGTCTTGTTCAAAGACTTAGAATTGCCGACAGTCAGCCAACTCGAAGCATTAATTAGCAATTAAGAGGACACGGCGCCGTGCCCTGTCCCTACCCGGATTAATTGTAGGGACTTAGGCACTGCCGTGTCCTAATTGTGGGTAACATCAACTCCGATGCTACCGGATTTGATATAAAATCTAAAATCCAAAATCGATTTAATTTTCAGACTTGATACAACTTCCAACTAGCCATCGCCAACATTCCGTAAATCACAAACTTTAGCGGGCGTTGAGGCATAATTTGGCAGAATTTAGCCCCTACCAAAACTCCCGGCACCGAACCCAACCAAATTGGCAAAACTAAACTCCAGTTTACTGTTCCGAGGCTGAGGTGTCCCAGAGATGTAAACATCAACAAAATTGCCGCCTGCGAAATATCTGTACCCACCAATTTAGAAGTATCCAGGCGGAAAAAAGCAATCAGCAACAGTGCAAACATCGAACCGGAAGACACGCTAGTGATTCCCACTATGCAGCCTAAAATTGCTGCCGCACTCACAGTACAAATACGGCCATAATTAGTATTTAAGTCCCATTCTGGGGGTGCAGGCAATTTAAAATTAGGGAAAAATGTTTTGAGAACTAATTGGGTCAGCGATAAAGCGACAATTAGGGCGATCGCTACTCCGAGAAAGCGCAGCAATATGCCATCTAAGTTCTGATTTCCGCTGGATTTGATGCAGTGTAAAATTCCCACGCCGGCCAGCGAACCGGGTACGCTACCCAAAGCCAGCCACTTAACTACTTGCAAGTCGAGCGTTTTTTGCTGCCAGTGTTTGAAGCCGCCAACAACTTTCATCAGTGTAGCAGCTACGACATCCGAACTAATAGCAACTGATGCCGGAACCTGGAAGACAAAAATTAACATTGGGGTGATTAGCGACGCTCCGCCAACTCCGGTCAAACCAACGATAATGCCCACGAAAAAACTGAGAAATGATAGTAATAAGTAGTTCACGGTTATGCCCAAAAACTGTGTGTTTAATCGCTGCCAACCAACAAATAGATAACTTTGGTGGCTCCTGCAACACAGCAACACAGGCAAAGATCCTCGCATTTCAATATTTACCGCTATAAATTTTGCTTTTCAACGCTTGAGATTTTCCGCGCATTCAGCTACAAAATTATTGGTAAAAGGAAGTAAATGCAAATAAACAAAGCTACAAAATTTGTAGTGTAAAAGCTCCCTGATTTTCTTAAATCTACCTGTGCAACTGATTGAAAATTCTCGATTCATTGATGGTTTAGATTCTGCTTTCTACCTTGAAGTGACGAGCGTCACAGGTAAAACAGAGCGGAGGTTAACCGACTGCTGGCTGGAAAAAAAATCGGGAGTATCCAGAACATTAAAATGAATCAATGCCACAACGACAATAGTGAAGGCGGTTGAGGAAACTAAACCCGTCAATAACTCTTTTTTGAGGTTTTTTTCCTTGGGTTTGTCTGCAAAAACATCTACAGCCCCGAATTGCATCAACAGAATTCCAGCAATATTGGTAAGCCAGTAGCCGACAATTGTGCAAGGAAACAGTAAATCTGGGGAAAGCCCACTACAGATATACCCAAAGGCGTAGGCAATTGGCAGATTGAAAAATATGTCGTTCCACCAACACAGCGGTGATAGCAAATATCCAATTCCCAGAAGTAACCCGCCTCTGATTTTTTTAAACCAGACTTCCTGAAAGCTTTTAGCTTCTGGCAACTGTTGGGTCTGTTGTCCTGCAAGCTGGTACTCTTGACTGACTTTTTTGGTGTTTTCCACGTTAATAGCTCATAACTCGATCGACTTACCGTAGTTTAGCATTTCAACAGAGCTATGTCTAGTAAGTCCATCGACTTACCGTGTTTTATGGGGATCGCCTAAATATACTTTGTTTCCGAGACAAAAATATCTATCCGGGAGATGTTGTTGAGAATGCTGGCTGGTGTCTGTTTAGGCTGCGATCGAGAAATTGAAAGCTTCTGGCAAATGCTTGACAGTTTGCCAAAGATATGCGGCATCGATCCCCCAGTAATATTGCAGGTAAACGAGCAACAGCCCGATCGCGACTGTCACGCCGAGCAATTTAGGGACTATTTTCGCGACACTCTCCAGCACTGCGAATGCTGCCCAGATAGCAGCACCTAAGATGAGAATGGAAGCGATCGCGGCAACTGTATCGCTGTTCATGGTAAACTCCTGTTGACAATCAATCGGGTATTACAAAACTACTCGGGCTCACGGCGGCTGCAAAGATAAAATAAATTACTCCAATCCCCAATAAGCCGACAGCCGAACTGAAGACGAAGATAAACAAATCTGACGGTTCGTAGGTATGCTCGTCAATTTGGCGGCGAACGATAAAGTATTTTCCAGTTGAGATTAACACTGTTGCTAAACCTACCAGAGAGAAGACTAAACCCAACTTCCAACCCGTGCCGTGACGGTGCTGTACGGGGATTTGCACGACGCGAAACCGGACGATGACGACGCCAAAACCCATCAGTGCGATCGCGCTTCTAATCCACGATAAAAAGGTGCGTTCGTTTGCAGAGCGATCGATCGCCCTGGACAGATTTTTCTGTTTGAGTTTCTCGTCATCTACTTTCATTAGTTTGAACGATAATTGCATCGATCGAACTCTTGGATATTAATATTTTTCCTAAAAACTAGGATTATTCGGGACTCATTAAAGTAGTTTGGCTGCCGGGAACTGAGAAGATAAAATAAATTACTCCAGCTCCCAAGAGTGTGATGGCTAAACTAAAAAGCAGTACCCACCTGTCTGTAGGCTCGTAAGTATCGTAATCGATATCGTGGCGGACAGCAAAGTAGTGTTTAGTTGAAAATAACACGGTTAACAAACCCACCGCCGAAAAGAGCAAACCCAACTTCCAGCCAGCGCCGGGAGTGGGCAACAGAGGCGGATGGAAGGCCCGAAGGCGGACGATGACAACGCCAAAACCCATCAGGGCGATCGCTGTTCGCATCCATGCTAAATAAGTGCGCTCGTTTGCTAAATGATCGCGTACCCGCGACGGATTTTGCCGCTTGGCTTGTTGCGTATCTGCTTTGGTTAATTTAAATCCTAACAGCATAGATAAAATATTAATCTTCCCGATAAATTATCAATGGCAATAGAGTTTGTTTTTCGATTGGCCGACGAGCAGCCGGGGAATTGACCCCGGCGGGCATTAACCCAAACTAATCATTTTCCTCAGTAGGTACGTTGGGAAGTTGCGTATCTATGTAGGCCTGCGACACGTCGGGAACAAACCAATTAACCTCGCCCGGTTTAAAAACTTTAGCAGTAGGAACGTTGAATTCCACAGCCCCGGTATCGGGATTAGCTGTCGCTACTAATTGAGTTCCGTTAACTATCTTAACAGCTATACCGCCAGTTAAAGTTTGTGCAGCTTTGTCGGTCGCGGTTAAATCTGTTACTTTGACATCACTAGGCAAATAAACTCCGTCACAATCCCATCTATCCCCTGTTGTTTGACCGGGCGCTAGAAAATAAAGAGCATTCTCGTAAGAGTCAGGAGATTTTTTACGTTTCGGGCCGTAAATAGCTAGTGTTTTTCCAGTGTCATTGCGGCACTGACCCCAGCTTTCACCTGTTTCTAAAGTATACTTTTGAAACTCCAATTGAGAGATTTTTTTCTGAAGTTCTTCCGGCGTGTAACTCTCATTTTGTTCGGTCGAGTTTTTCGCCGATAACAGAGTGTTAAGAGTTTGAGTCACCTCTATGTAGTCGGGATTTTTCGCATATTTAGGCGTTTTTGGAGCGTCCGCCCAAGAGGGGGGAACGAATACTAAATTGGCGGCCATTACCAAGAGCACTAAAACAAATTTGAAGATTTTCACAATTTTTCTCCTTTTCTAGATTGTCTGGTTTTTTCCAACTTTCTGTTTGCTTGCTATTTTATGACTTAGACAAAAACCAGCTCTCTTTAACTTTTTTGCCTGAAAAACCAAATTTTGCAGAATCGAAAAATCAGGTTTTTTAGCATTATACCTATTGTCCAAGTCGATCGGCGTGGGGCAGTGGCGAAGTGTTCGGGCGATATTTTATCGATCGATCCTCAATTTTTTTGCTCCGTTTGATTCACCACTACAGGATTTATTGAAACCACAGGTAGATTGTTGCCTAAGTCTGGCAATTTGCTAGCTCAAAAGATGGCTTCAACTTTTGTAAAGACTAGAGGCTAAATTAGTTTGAAGCTGCTTTTAGCTTGGTCACTCACTTGATTATTACCTTAGCATATTTGTTGATATATTTCAAGCGAGCTAGCGATTTTTTTAAGCAAATAATTGTTGAGGTGAAAGTAATGAGTTAGGAGTTATTACTTATGACTATTTATCTACCTATAGACGGATGAAATTAGCGGAATATTTGCTAATTATTAGTTATGTTAAAATGGCGGGAGCAGCCGATAACTACCGCTTTCAATCAGGATGAATATTCCCAAACCAATCAACACAAAAGGGACAACAGCCTTGGTATAGCGAGTCAAAATACGGGCGATCGCCTTTTGGCGAGTTAACCGGTAAGCGGCATAAGACCAAACACCTACCATCACCGAGAAAACTGCCAAAATCACCACCAATCTCGGCAAATCGCTGCTAGCAAACAGCGGCAAATAAATGCCGATGTTGTCTCCCCCGTTAGCCACTGTTACCGCAGCTACATTCAAAGTTTGGGGGTTGAAAAGATTTGCTAGTTTTGACACAGGTGAATTAGATTTGCGGTTAAATTCGCCCGATACCGCTTGTACGTCATTTTCCTCACGATCTTTCTTGAATAAGTGAGTGATGCCGATCGCGATCGGAACCAAACCCAGCAAGCCAATCCAAGCTTTCGGCACAATTAAGCCGCCAAAAAAACCGGGCAAACTCGCAGCGATGAGTGCTGCAAATCCGAGGTACTTACCGACAAAGATATGCCGGGGGCGGAAAGTATCGTTTACCTGGGCGAAGAACAGCATCGAAATCACCATATCGTCGATATTGGTTGCGGCAAAAGATGTAATCCCGGTAATAATCGCTGCTGCAATCCAACTCATGTGCTGTTCCTTCAACTTTCCTAAACTTCCGGTTCGCTGGCGTTACTTCTGCTCATAGTTATCAGACAAAAACCGCAACCAACTAAAGATATTATACTTAAAGTTGGACTGGCCAGAGTGCCGCTTTTCACCAGAATCGCAATTCCCAATCCGATCAAAACAAAAGGCACAAGCTGATTGCCGTAGCGAGTCAGAGTATCTGCGATCGCCCGCATCTGAATTAACCGATAAGCAGCGTAGCACCAAACGCCCACCATCGCGAAGAATACAGCGAGAATCACCGCCAGATTTTCTAAAGTATTGCTAGCAAAAAGCGGCACATATATCCCGATATTATCGCCTCCATTTGCCACCGTCACCGCTGCTACGCTGTAAGTTTGAGGAGACAGAAAACTGCTAAAAAAAGATTTCTCAGATTGCTCTAATTCTGCCTCAACTTCCGAATCGTCAGTTTCTGGATTCAGCAAGCGGCTAATCCCGATCGCAATTGGCAGCAAACCCAGCATTCCGATCCAATCTGGCGGAAAGATTAAGCGGCCAAAAAAGCCGGGAAGGCTAGCCAAAACCAGTGCAGTAAAGCCCAGATACTTACCGAAGACGATATGCCTGCGCCGAAATACTGCATTTACCTGCGAGAAAAACAGCAGCAGGATCAGAATATCGTCAAGATTCGTAGCTGTAAAAGCTGTCATACCAGTTGAAATTGCTGTTAGTAATTCATTCATTGCTGTGTCTCCTCATATTTTTTATTTGGTTGTACTCGCTGGCAGCGTATCTTAGGAAATGGCTCTGGGGCACGTTCCACAAAAATTCAATTTTCTTGTGGGCAATTGCCCCTCACCCACTCTTGAAAGGCCGATCGACAATGCTGCAATATTTCAGTAAAAACCCAGTTGCTAAAAACTATTCGTCCTGACTGCGAACTGGTAACTGCTAATCAAAAACCCTCACTGTCAATGGATACTGCCTTCAACCGAACACCGCCGTAAATTGTATTTTCTTCGTCGAACTTGGCATGAATTGCGTCAATACCCTGCTCCATCGAACCAACAAGTTCAGGAGATCGCAGCCGCTGCAAGACAAACCACCCGCAAGTAGCCACCAAGTACATCAAGAACAAGTAAGGAAACGCATCGTAAGGAGCTTCTGGAGGTGGGAACATAGTGCTGCCGGGAATGCCGACGCTGCCCGCAATCGGAATCATCATAAATGCGATCGCCACCACCGAGAACAGCACATCTCGCACGCGCAATTTACCAATTTTGTGCAGGTAAACCGGAGCCGCGATCGAAATTAAGACGTAAACTGTTAAAAATCCGTAGCTGCAAATTGCCCCCAAATAACCCATACAATCGAACAGTTTGATATGAAACAGAGACATCACAGCAGGCACCAAAAATGTCAGAAATGTACACATCGTTACTGCAACGTGGGGAGTTTTATTAGACGAATGCGCTACACCTAATGAAGAGTGAAACAAACCGTGGCGCGCCATCATAAAAAACACTCTCGCCGCTGGATTGATGCTGCCGAGCACGCAAGCAAAAAAGCTAAATAAAGCGCCGAAAGCCACTAACTCTCCCAGCCAACCCATGCCCACTTGCTGCGCCAGAAAACTCAGAGGTTCTTCACTATTAGTAATAGAAACTCCCGTACCGCTAAAACCCAAAACCTCAATATAGGTCATCAGAATGAAGAATAAGCCTGCCATGACAGCACTGCCCATGACAGCCCTGGGGATATTTTTTAAGGGTTTTTTCGCTTCGTCGCCCAGAGATGTAGCGCTTTCAAAACCTGAGAAACCAAACATTACTAAGACAAGTCCCGTCGCTATGTTCCCCGGAGTTACGCCTTCCAAAGTTAATTGGGATATATCTAAGGCAAAACCTTTATGGGCCCAGATGATAATTCCTAAAAGTGCGATCGCCGCCACTGATGCCCCCTCTAGCCACAGCATCGCCATAGCTGAAAGCTGGATATCTTTGTAACCTGCATACCAAGCAATGCCAGCCCCGATCGATAACAGCGTAATCGGTGACGGATGGATGCCTAAATGGCCGATGAAAGTACCCGTAAAGTTTGCAAAACCACACAAAACGGCCATCGCAGTAAATAGATAAGCGAGTACCAAACTCCAGCCGCAAATTACGCCGGCAGTAGGGCCAAGTCCTTTAACAATGTAAGAATAAAGAGAACCAGCAGAAGCCGATCGACTCGCAAATTGGTTGATATTGATGCTGACAAATACTAGGCCGATCAAGCCGATGAGAAAACTCAGCCAAGCCCCGTTACCTGAAAGAGCGACGATTAAACCTATATTAGATGCTGGTATAGTTGTAGGTGCAATGACGGCAAAGGATTGAGCTAAAACCTCCCCGAAGGAGAGGCAGTCCGGCTTTAAGCCGTGGGCACTCTGATTTTTTTGCGTTTTCTTGGTCATTTATCTTCTCTATTTTTGTCGGTCGACTTTTGGCGATCGGCTTAAACTTATTGGTTCTGCTTCAGCATCGGGCTCTGCGTTAAAAGCTTGAGTGTAAGCATAACTCCCTTCAGGAGTAGAATCAAATGTTCTTTTTTATTGAATTAATAAATGCAAGTGATGCAGCGCCCCGGAAAAGAACTGTTGGCGGTACGGGAGCGAGCGGTCGCCAAAAGCTCAAACCCTTGACATTAAAAGGAAATTTAAATAACTGCTGGAAACCGTTATTTATTGGGAATTGCAACCTGTACAATATAGTCGATCGACAAGTTCAGGTCAAAGCTTAGCCGCAATAGATTTTAGTCTCAAAAAATAACTGTATTTGCTAAAGAGGTACTCAGAATGGCCGGAATGACGCTAGACCAACTGCGAGTTTTTCTAGCTGTAGCGGAACACCTGCACTTCAGCCGCGCGGCGGAAGAACTTTACATCACTCAACCCGCTGTCAGTGCGGCAATTCAAAGCTTAGAGGCGCAATATGGAGTAAAACTATTTCACCGCATGGGCCGCCACATCGAAATCACGGAAGCCGGGAAGTTGCTGCAAGTCGAAACGCGGAAAATTATCGATCATGTTGCTTTGACTGAGAGAGGTTTGCGGGAGTTGAACGACTTGCAGCGGGGCGATTTAAACTTGGGTTGCAGTCTGACAATTGGCAATTATTGGTTGCCGGACAAAATTAGCAAGTTCAAACACAAATATCCCGGTATTTGCGTGAATTGTACTCTCGCAAATGCCGAAGAAATTTGTGCGGGGACGGCGACGGGAACATTTGATTTGGGTTTAGTGACGGGAGACATCAAAGCTTCGCTTAAGAGCACTCTGGAGGAAGAAATTGTAGGCAGCGAACGCTTGCTGATTGTAGTTGGCAAATCTCACCCTTGGTTTGAACGTGTAGATGTGAGTTTAACGGAAATTCCGAAAACGGATTGGGTGATGCGAGAAGCTGGTTCTGGAGTCCAGCAAATGTTGGAACAAGCTTTGCAAAGTTGGGGCATTAATCCCCATGAATTGAATGTAACTTTAGTTTTGAACAGCAGTGAAATGGTCAAAGCCGTTGTAGAAAGTGGCGTAGGTGCAGCGGCTATTCCTGAATTGATGGTCAAAAAAGAATTGCAGCTATCTACACTGCGATCGATTAAATTTATAGATAGCCAACCAAGTTCAAATGTATGTCTTGAAATAATTAAACCTGTTTTGAAACTGAAGCACCGACAGCGTTTTCAAACTGGAATTACTAAAGCTTTTGAACAGATATTAATTCAATTTGCTGGGAATTGGTAATTCAGGACTTACGCACCAATACTCAAGAAACCGGGTTTTTTACCGACATAAAAAGCTAAACTGAACTTACCCCCGCGGGGGTAAGTTAAAAAGTCTGAAACATCAGCACAGCAAGCTGGGACTGATTTAATGCTGGCAAGACTTGAGGAAATTTTTGAGAATCTAATGGAAAAATGGGAAGGAAGATTAGTAGAATTGAATTGTGAATGTCAATACGCTTGGGTTAATGTTTTTTTGTCCGAAGAGAGCTTTGGGCGAAGCATAAGCCCTAATGGCCCGCACGCGCCTTCGGAGTATCTATTTTTCACAGGGTTTTGTCTCCATGAGTGTCAGATCCCAAGCGTATTGCGGTATAGTGTGGGGATTCCCACCGGGAGCATCTCATATTTGTAAAAACACTTCTTCTGCCTCCTTCCTTCTGCCTCTTGCCTCGCTGCCTCGGGCCTCAAAACTTAGATTTCTATCTGGGCTGCCAAAGTGAGATGCTCCCGGTGGTTAAAGCAGCAATGCTAATCCAACTTGATAAACTGTTGAATTGCCTCTAGAACTGGAACCTTTTGGTTCATATAGTAAACTTCTCCACAATCGAGATAGCATTCAGCCGCATCTTTCAGTTCTTCACAATTGTCAGGATTGTCAATCTCTTCGCTGATTTCTTTAGACTGATTCTTCTGTGTTTTAATGTATTCGTTGTAGGGCTTTTCTCGCTTGGTCAGTGTGCGTCGCAGACGACCGGGCTGTTGTTCTCCTTGGAAGCGCTGGTTTAGATCGAAATCCAAACGCAGATAATCCCCCCCTGTACTTTCCATGATTTGGTAACAGATAGCTTCAGAATTTTGGGCAGCAGGATTCATGAACATATCCGGTAGGTGTTCGGCCCAGCCCAACTGTCCCCAACTGTTGATGTCTTCATAGCTGTAGGGACGAGTTGTATTGCCAGTGCCAATGGAGAGGACAGCAATATCGCTCAATTGTAATTTGTTTTGTTTTTCAATCAACAAAGCCTGGGCGATCGCCACTAACGCCGGGTTATTAGCTGAGACACCGCCATCGATATGGGGAAGACTTTGCTCCTCGTTATAGGGGAGTTTGTAAGGGGGAAAAAACGTGGGTGCTGATGCTGAGGCAGTGCAGATTTTCCAGAGTTCAATGTTGTTGTACCACGTTTTTTCATCGGCAGGCTTATTATTCGCAAACCACGTTGTGTTTCGGGAATAAACGTCATAAGCAGGTATCAGAATATAGGGTCGATAGATCTCGCTAATTTTCGGAGAACCCAACTCCGGGTGAATCAATTTTTTCTGCAATATTTTAGCTAAACCCTGCTCTCCCTGTTCGTGAGGGTATAAGAGATTACTGCCGAGAGCTTGACTTAGTTTTCTCCATTTTCGAGCCTCACGAACTGACTGTAGGAATATATTTTTTCCCTCTTCTAAGTAGAAATCAATCATTTGCTCAACATTCATCTGACAGGCAATCGCCGCCACCAGAATTGAGCCAGTGGATGTGCCAGAAATCAAGTCAAAATATTCATGCAATTTCTGCCCAGTCTTTTCTTGTATGGTTGTCTCTACCTGCTTGAGAATTGTAGCAGATAATACTCCCCGGATGCCGCCGCCATCTAAGCTGAGAATTTTGAATGTCATGGTATCCTCCCCGATCGGTTAATTTTTAAGTGAACAGTGCCTAACCTTTAGTTAGGATTGGAATTGAGAACGAAATCTTAGCTGTCATTTTTCATTTTTACATTTTCAGACGATCGCCCTGGTGAATATCTGAATTTTTAGAGACCCGAGAATCCCACCTGTGTAGCTAAACTATTGTTTACTGGCGACTCTGACCAAGAATTTCAAAGGTGGTACCCGCCACGCGATCGATCCGTGGAATCAATCCAAAATCTCAAATCTAAAATCCTCAAGCCCCCGACTCGATCCGTGGGGTCAATCCAAAATCTCAAATCTAAAATCTAAAATCGAATGACCGCACTGGCAAAGAGATATTTTCAGCACAAACAGGAGCAACTGTCAATACGCTGGCGGCTGCTGTCGCAGTTAAAATTGATTTTTTTGAACTTGTTTAACATTGGCAATTAACCGGGATTTCCCATCTCGACAATGTGTTTTAGAGCGTTTAATCACTCTCTTCCAAAAAGGTTTGTACTCGACCGTTAGGTCTCAAAACAACTCGAATTTTCGGGTTCTTTCCATTAGAAACGGCCGAAACAAACGGCTCGCCGACTAATGGCATATTAGTGCGATCGATATAATCTGCTGCTGCTTTTCCCATCGGCACAATACTTTGAATTGATCCATTTTCATCGATCAGCACGCTGTATTCCAAAGTTTGTTCCATTCCTTCTGGAGGCTTCCAGCGTTCTTCAAAGTAAGTTCTAGCTTCTGAAACTTGAGGAATTGTATCAAATAAAGTGCGGTTTTTTTTGCTCGCCGCAGCCTGGTTGTTGTCCTGAGACTCGGGTTGCGGTTGAGTGTCCTCAAGGGCTGGGAGTTCGGTACTGGCGGGGGGGACAATCGGCTCGGTGGAGCGGGGGAAGGGTTGCGGCGCGGCAACGGGAAATCGGGAAGCAGACAGGGAGGGCGGCAGGGGGGGCGGTACGGCGGGAGCTAGTCTCGGCGGTAGGGGGGGCAGCAGGTAGGGTACTGGTGCGGGTGATTGGGGGGCGGAAGTGGGCGGTTCTTCGGGGGCGGGAATGGTGATTGTTTGCCCTTGAGGGAAAGCTGGGGCGCTCTGTGGGGAGCTGGGTGCGCTGCCGTTGGGGGGAAATAGCAGGGGTGGCTGCTGAATGGGGCTGGGTTTGTTGGTGGGGGGAGTTGGGGTGAGGGCTATGGGGGGCAAGCTGGGGCTGGGGGAGGCGGCGGTGTTGATGGGCGGGGGCGGCAGGGGCGGTAAAGCGGGTGTTGCTGCGGGTGTTGGTGCTGGGGGTGTAGGTTGGGCGGGAAGGGGACTGGGGGAGACGCGGGCAGCTAGCTGGGGCTGTCCTGGAGCGGGGGCGGAGGCGGTTTGTGGCGTGGTGGTTGCCCGATCGAGCATTTTGATAATTCCTGCTGTCAGGCCCGCGCTGGCGACCAGCATTGCTGCCACTTTGAGCCAGGGTGAGGACAGCGGCCGTCGGGGCTCGCGGTTGAGGTTGGGAAGCGCCATCACTTCGGCGGCGCTGTCATCTAGTGCTGTGGCCAAGTCAAACAGTTGCAGGGTGCTTAAGGGAACTACCGGCCCGGATTCTGCGGCGCTCAAAGAGCCTAAAAACAAGTTGTGGGCGAGCAAGCCGCGGGGTTCTAAGCGGGGGGGAACCGGAAGGTAGGAAGTTGGGAGAGAGTAGGGGTTGTAAGTTGCTAGTTCGGAAGTGTTGACGGCTCGATCGAATATGACGGCGTTATGCGCGGCTTCTGGCGAGTCTGGGCCTGCTGCGGTAAGGCCGGTTTGAGAGTTGAGGTTGCTTTCCCAATCGCGGGATTCGCCGAGCAAGTTTTGGACGTAGTTGCTGACAGCTTCGTGGAGGGTTTCGAGTTGAATTCGATCGCCCCTGAGAGTAACGTGTTGGGTATCTGGCAGCCTGGGGTCGTCGAGTCGCAGCTCGAAACTTAAAGATTTAAACACCGGTTGGCCCGCCCAGCGAGATAGAGGCGAACTTTTGGCTGTAATTTCCAGCGTGCAAGTGGGCGGCGTGAACCGTTTGAGAACCATAGCAAAAAGTCTGTTGACTGTTGACTGTTGACTGTTGGCTGTTGACCGTTGACTGTTGACTGTTGGCTGTTGGCTGTTGACTGTTGGCTGTTGGCTGTTGACTGTTGACTGTTGACTGTTAACTTTTAACTTTTGACAACTGTCTACTGACTGCTGACTGCTGACTGCTGACTGCTGACTGCTGACTGTTTAATTCTTAGCACGGTCTAGAAGAGCCAGCCAGAGTCGCCTGTGGCCCCCGGGACTGCTGTAAAACAGCAAATCGATCAGGAGTTTGAGGGCCAAATCAGTCAGTTCTCGGGCCGATAAATTTTCTGCATCTTCCATGCGCGAGGCATAAGTGTTGCTGAACCTGTCAATATAATCTCCCAACAAAGCGACTGTGTGAGGTTCGCGGTTTTGCTCTGCCATTTGTTCCAGCAAAGCAACGGCGCGGCGGATTAAAGCTTGGTGCTGTTTTGCCAAATGACAGCTTATCAAAACTAGCGATCGAGCTTCCTCAACATCGAGTTTTTTGCGCCCTCCCTGGCCTTTCCGCAGCGGGTTAGATTGGCGCAGCCGCCACAAAGCTACCCGATCGGCTACCATTGGCTCTAAATTCAGTTCGGCTGCTACCTTGAGCATCGCCTCTGAGCCAATTTCTGCCAGTGCTTCTAGGGCTAACAGCACTAAATCCAGTTGGGCTTTAATGTTGTCCAACTGGGTAGGTTCTGGTGCTTTTTGGGTCAATTCTTCCCAGTTGGGAGATGGGCCCGTTTCGTTTGTGGGAGCGGAGGACTTTACGGTCGAGCGCATGGCTTCAGCACAGGAAATAAGACAGGTTGAGGCAGGATATCGAACAGTATGCAGTGATGAAAGCTTTGCAACCTTTGGGCAACAGCATATCTGTTAATTTGTCTCCATAGCTCGTTGCTTTGATTCCGGCAATCCTAACTGCTGGACGGAGTTGCGGGTTAAAAGTTGCCGTTTCAAGTTCGATCGGTCGCAACCAGCAAAACCCATAAATTTTCACCCCTAACCATGCTACGCCACAAAGTGACCGAAATCAAATCAGTGCTTTGAAACTATCGGGACTTATATCAATGCCAAGATCCTAGCGCTCTCGAATGCTACTTATAGTCTGTCGCTACTTATAGTCTGTCAGATTATAGTTGTCATTGCTTAATCTGGCGCAATCTATGGATATTACCGAGCAATTTGGTAAAAAAGTTAGACATTTCAGAAAGCTCAGAAATCTTTCCCAAGATAGGCTTGCAGAACTATCTGAATTACATCGCACCTATATTGGTTCAGTTGAACGAGGTGAAAGGAATATAACGCTGCTTAATGCCAGCAAAATAGCCAAGGCATTATCCGTTAGTCTAGCCGATCTGGTAATTGATGATGACTGAAATAAGACTAGAGCGAATTTTAGCAAGATACCAAAACTCATTTACCGAAAAAATTTATGCAGAAGAGAATGAAGAACACGATATTTTAATGGATGTGTTTGGTATCTCTCCCCTAATAAAAAAAGAAAATAGGCAATATTGGGGACGTGAGTTAGGTATGTGTTGGCAATTGTTAGTTACTGAAACGTGTAAAACATATTGCAGTAGCTTTCAGCCAGCATTTAAAGTTGGCAGCGATGAGCCGTGCGATCTGATTGTTGATGGGTACGCGATAGATACAAAATATCGTATTGGCTCAGGAGATTCTGGAACACTGAAAAAATTCAAATCTTATGGCCCACTACTTCGTACTTATAATTACGAACCAGCATCGGAATTAATACCCGAAATCAGGACACGGCAGTACCGTTTCCCTACAATTAATTGGGGTAGGGAAACGGCATTGCCGTGTCCTCGATATCATTCCAGTGCAGCCGGAATTGAGATAAACCGCTGAAACTATCAAGGCGCTTGTTGATAATCTCTATGTAGTCAGGTACTATTTCAATGCCAACATACCTAATGCCAAATTCTTGCGCCGCCAGCAATGTGGTTCCCGATCCTGCGAAAGGATCGATTAGAATAGAATTTTCCAAACGCGGTACAAATATTTCGACCAGCTTTCTCATGAGAGCGATCGATTTTACAGTGCAATGGACGTTAAACTCCTCGGTTTTCTCACGCTGTATACCTTGTGAACTACCACACACTCATCGCTACGCGCTCTTAGTGTGGGCTTCCCAATTCAAGGGCAACCGCCGCCACAGTAGTAGACTTACGCCCATACTGTTTGGGTCTTACATTGCCTCCAAGGGCAGTAACGCTGGTTCCCAACGCCAATATCCGTAAGCCTTCATTTTTGATGTTGATAGCTGCATTGATATCTCTGTCGTGTCGTTTGCCACAGTGGGCACAATCAAATTCACGTACCGATAGATCCATCTTTTGCAGGGAAAGTAAAGTATTGGAACATAGGTGAGATGACGGGAAAAATCGACCTACTTCTAGATAGACCTTGCCTTCTGCTTCTGCTTTGTATTTGAGCATAGTGCAGAACATGGACCAACCAGCATCACTGATAGATTTAGCTAGATTATGATTTTTTACCATGTTCTTTACTGCCAGATTTTCGACCACAATCACTTGGTTTTCGTTAACTATCTTACGGGATAGTTTGTGTCGGAAATCTTCACGTACTCTAGCTATTTTTGCATGGACTTTGGCTACAGCTAGTTTAGCTTTGCGTCGCTTGTTAGTAGTTTTATCCTTTTTCCTAGATAGCTTGCGCTGTTTGCGTTTAAGGTTTCGTTCGTGTTTTTTGAGGTGTCGAGGGTTCTGGTATTTCGATCCATCTGAAGTGACAACAAAGTCGAGCAAGCCAAGGTCAATTCCGATGGCTTTACCTTCTTCACTAGCTACCGGATTTTCAACATCGTCATCCATCAATAGCGAGGCATAGTAACGACCATCAGGCATTTTAGATACCGTCACAGTCCTTAATGTACCAACACAATCCCGATGAATTTTAGCCTTAACTACTCCAAGATTGCCAGGGAACTTAATTTCAGAATCGCTCAGAATTTTGACGTTCTGAGGGTATTGCATCGATTGTCTACCCTGACGTTTTTTGAAGGTTGGATAACTAGCGCGACCATCAAAGAAGTTAATAAAGGCTTGAGACAGATTAAGTACCGACGATTGAAGACATTGAGAGTAGCACTCTTTGAGCCATTCATGCTCGGTCTTCCATACTGGGATCTGTTTCTTCATGGTGAAAGCAGAGATGCCTTTTCCAGTCTCTTTGTAGGTCTGGGACATCGTAGCCAGAGATTGATTCGACACCCATCGAACACAGCCAAAGGCCCCGGCCAAATGACTTTGTTGCTCAATGCTTGGATAAATTCTGACTTTGACCGCCTTCAACACAATGAATTTTATCGTAGTTATTAAGCTGTGGAGCATTTAAACCATTAACGCTCCAGGTAAGGTGCGTCAGCTAGAACACTGACTATACATGGGAAACGGTTATTTACTGACGCACCCTACTATCCTCATTTAAATGCCGAACAGCTTAGAACGATGATAACAACAAATAAGTCAATGGTCAATCAAGGGATTTGTTTGCTCCCTCATCCACCGGATGACTTGCTCAGAGCGGAGCTTGTCAGATTGTCATCCGGTGGAATCGACGCGCGTCTGGTGCATTCATCCCGACGCTCAATCCGTTTCGGATGAGCGCGGGGCTTCTGCTGTTTCAGCTAAAATATTTGACTGAAAATCACCGAACCGATCTTTAGTCTAAAATAGACCAGTACCATACTCCTGTAGAGTTTCCAAGTAATTATTGACCAGTGGTTTTTGATGTACGCAGATTGCTTCCCATTCGTTCCTCAAACAACTGTGCCAACCATTTATCCCACCGTAGGGACACTCCAAGAGCCGTGTCCCTACTTCATCAACCTGGAATATGCTGTAATTACGAATCAACCGGAAATGCGTAAATCCTGACTACTTCAAAAATACGATCGTCACACCTCCACCTCCTTCTTTTTGAGTAGCCAACTCATAGCGAGAAACCTGGGGATGAGTGGCCAGAAATTCGTGAACGCCGCGCCGCAACTGTCCCGTACCTTTACCGTGAATTATCCACAGCACTCCGTATTCCACGGCTTTGGAAAGAGCTCTGTCTATTTCGATTTCGGCGTCTGAGACTCTCGCACCCCGCAGGTCGATCGAATTATTAGCAGTGCGAATAGCGATTTCGGGATGGGGTTTTGCAGGTTCCGACGCTGCTTGCTTGGCTTTAGCGGTAGCGAGTGCTTGGGCTGCAACCTTGGCTAATTCAGCTTTAGTTTCCGGTTTTTGACCGTCGAGGGATTCAATTTCTCCCAGTTTCACAGTCATTTTCATAATCCCAAACCGGACGCTCAACTCTTCGTTAGCATCGGGGCCGCTGAGCACTTCGGCGGTTTGGCCCAAGCTGGGAATGCGGATGCGATCGCCCGTTTTCGGCATAAAACCCGGTTTCGGTTTCGCCGGTTGTTTCCGCGAGGGCAGATGTTTTTCAGAAATTTGATTTAAGGTATCTGTCGCCTCTTGGGCATTTTGAGCCGTTTGGTTGCCCGACTGCAAGCGGCGAATGATTTGAGCAATTTCTGATTTTGCCGACCCGATCGCCTCATTTACTGCCACTTCCTGAGCTATTTTCAGTTCTCGCTCCCGCTCTTGCAAAGCCGCTGCTTTTTGAGAAACTTCTCTGTGCAGTTTTTCGGTTTGGTGTAGCAGTTGAGTTGCTTCTCTGGCCTTGGTTTCCTGTTTCCGGCGCTGTGCTTCGAGTCCGGCAATCACTTGATTGACATCTTGAGACGCTCCCCCGACATAGGTTTGAGCTTCTTCGACAATTTCTGTTAGCAAACCGAGTCTTTTGGCAATGGTGAGGGCGTTGGAACGTCCGGGAATTCCCCACAGCAAGCGATAGGTTGGCTGCATGGAATTGTCGTCAAATTCTACTGAGGCATTTTCAAAGCGCGAGTCTTGATATTTGAGGGCTTTGAGTTCGCCAAAGTGGGTAGTTGCAACTGTTAATAGAGAATGTTGGGCGAGATATTGCAACAGGGCGATCGCCAATGCACTGCCTTCTGAGGGGTCTGTCCCCGCTCCTACTTCGTCTAACAAGACTAAAGATTTGGGAATTGGGCATGGGGCATGGGGCATGGGGCATGGGGCATCGGGCATTGGGAATTGGGCATTGGGCATTGGGAATTGGGCATCGGGAATTGGGAATTGGGAATTTTCTTCTCCTTCTTCTTCTTCTCCTGCACTTTCCCCTTCCGATTTATTGCCTAAAACTTCTAAAATGCGGCTGATGCGGCGGATATGGCCGGAGAAAGTAGACAAACTTTGCTGCAAAGATTGTTCGTCGCCGATATCGGCAAGAATATTGTCAAACCAAGGCAATTCTACCGGTTCCCGGGCGGCAACAAACATTCCTGCTTTCGCCATTAAAGCTGCCAATCCCAAAGTTTTGAGGGTGACAGTTTTGCCACCGGTGTTGGGGCCGGTGATGGCGACGACGCGGATGTGCGGCGCGATGGTTAAATCGACCGGCACGACTGGAAAGCTTTGCTCGTATTGTTGCTGCCAAACTAATAAAGGATGGCGCAACTGGCGGAGGGTAATTTGCGATCGCAGGTTGCGAATTAATAATTGACTGTTTTCTGAGTTTTCCTCATCTTCTTTTTGCTCATCTAAATTTTCTCTATTTTTTGGTGCTAATTCAGGCTCTCCCAATTCGATAAATTTTGGCGGATTTGCTTCTAACCAAAAACTGTAACGGGCTTTAGCGGCAGCTAAATCTAAAGTTGTAACTACAACCAACAATCTGTCTAAATCTGGTTTGACTGCTGCGACTTGCTCCGTGAGGGCGCGGCGGACTGCTTCTTCTTCGGCTTGTTCTTGCCTGAGCAACTGCCGCATTTGGTTGTTAAGATTGACTGTGCTGTGGGGTTCTACGTACAGTGTCGCGCCGCTGGCCGAGGAGTCGTGAACGATGCCCGGTATGGCATCTTTTTGGGGAGCTTTGACGGGAATGACAAAGCGCGAGCTTCTTTGGGTAATTAGCTGTTCTTGTACCGCGTTGGATTGGCGCTGCAAAATCCCCTGCAATATTTGATAAATGCGATCGCGCAACTGTCGCATTTGAACTCTAATTCCTGCTAATTTAGGAGTTGCTCTATCTGCTACTTGAGCGCGATCGTCTATACAGCGGTGGATTTCTTGCTCTAGTTCGGGATAAGTCCGCAATTGAGCTGCCAGTTCTTTGAGTGTCGGCACATCTGCCTGAGAGTCAATTATCCGGCGCAATTGCCTTGCTCCGGCGAGGGTGGTAGCAATTGCCAGCAATTCTTCGCCGCCGAGCAAACCTTGCAGTTCGGCTCGCTGCAGGGAAGTGTTGATGTCTTGGATTCCTTCAAAACTCAAAGCACCGCCAGCGCGGCTTTCTAACTGATAAGCTTCCTGAGTTTGGGCTAGAAGTTCTGCTGTCTGAGCTATGGTTGGCGGAATTTGCAAGTCGAGGGCGGCGGCGACACCGAGTTTGGTGGCCGCGAAGGTAGCCAAGTGCTGACACAGGCGCGGCCATTCTAATAGTTCTAGTGTTTCGGATTGAATCAAAGTTGAGGTGGTGTTGGTAATTGGCATTTCCAGGCGCTGACCTAGAAGGTGAATTTGACGGTACTATTAATTGATTTTAAAGTTTTTTATTGTTTCCTGGCGCAACTTCAGAAAGTATCTGCGATCGCCGTCATTCGATTTTAGATTTTAGATTTGAGATTTTAGAGGCGACCCCACGGATAAATTCGGGGGCTTGAGGATTTGAGATTCCAGATGCTTTCGATTGATTCCACGGATCGATCGCGTGGCGGGTACCACCTTTGAAATTCGCTTGTCAGCAGTCTTTCGGCAGAAAGCTCTGATGTATAGCCTTTCTCAGGTAGATGAGGTATGAGTATTAATTGGTAATGGAAGTTGATGGCGGTGCTTACCTCACTTAACTACATAAGCACAATTAAGAGGGCTAGAGCATCGACTACGTACCTCACTTACTTGAGAACCGCTATACCGCAAATTACGAAGGCGAAAATTTGCTTTTTTGCATTACCGTCTAAAATTATACCTTCTACTGATACCATTCCCCAAAAAATATGCAACTGCAGGCAAGCTCCAAACCATTATACAGTAAGTCATTCCCAATTCTAAAATCTAAAATCTAAAATCTAAAATGGTATGAGCTATTTTTGCGTTTGAGGGAACTGGCACGGGCCGTTTTTTGTGGGATTGAACTATTTGCGAATTTTAAATATGTCGGCGCAATTCTAGCGGTTGTATCCTAAAAAGTAATTTGTGGAGTTGGTAGAAGTATGGCAAAGATTCTGGCGATCGTCGCGGATACTGTGAATTTTCAAGTCGTGCAAGAGTTACTCGGCCAAGAGGGACATCAGGTGAGAGTCGTTCCCGACGGTCGGGAGGGTTTAGACTTGGCGAGGGAATTGTCCCCCGATGCGATAATTTGCGACGGGACTTCGCCTCAAATCAATTTTTTGGAGGTGTGCCGGCTGCTGAAGGCCGATCGAGAATTGGCTGCAGCCTATTTTATTCTGCTGACAACACCCGAGCAATTTGAAGAAGTTCAAGAATTGGATGCGCCTTTTGACGATTTTCTGGTTAAACCGATAGTTAAGCAGGAATTGTTGGCGCGGGTGCGCGCGTCTAAGCGAGGGCGCGAGTTGAGGGCACAGTTGGATCTCGCCCAGCAAGAATTGCAACTGTCGCGCGATCGAATGCTGCAAACTGAAAAAATGTCAAGTTTGGGCGAATTGGTGTCTGGTCTCGCGCACGAAATTAACAACCCAATTACTTTTATTTACAGCAATCTCACTCACGTCCAAACTTACGCTACTGATTTAATAGAACTGCTGCAATTGTATCAAAAAGAGCTAGTCAATCCAGGCTCGGAAATTCTGGAAAAACAACAAGATATGGATGTGGAATTCGTGTTCGACGATTTATTAAAAATTGTGAGTTCCATGCGTAACGGGAGCGATCGCATCCGCCAAATAATCTTGTCGCTACAGGATTTTTCCCGCAGCGATCGATCGGGCTGGCAGTTATTCGATGTTTCCGACGGTTTAGAAAATACTCTGTTGTTGTTGCAGCACCGCTTGCCGGCTCGCGAGGGAAGGCGAGACATCAAGGTGATGAAAGAATTCGGCAACTTGCCGCAGATTGAGTGTTATGCAGGTCGGCTCAATCAAGCTTTTCTGAATATTATCAATCACGAAATCGATACTTTGGAAGAGTTGACTCAAGAGTTTGAGGAGTCGGAATCGGTCAAATTTAAGCCTGTGATTTGGATTAGCACTCAGGTGGTTGACGAGCGGCGGATTTCTATTGAAATTGGAGATAACGGCATGGCAATCAGGGAAGATATCACAGCGCAAATTTCTGACCCATTGTTGATGGCGAAACCTGTGGAACACAGCCTCGCCTTGGGACTTGCTGTCAGTTATCGGATAATTGTAGAACAGCACAAAGGAGAGTTAACCTGTTTTTCGGAACCGGGTAAAGGTACTAGATTTAGGATAGAACTTCCGCTGCGGCACAGTTAATTAATAGTATTTACCGTTGGGTGGGGGCGGGTTTTTGAGATTGTTGGTTTTAGCCAGAGATTGTTGGCGAACCCGCCCTACAAATGCGGTAGAATATTTGTCAACTGAGTTCGCCAATTAGCCGAGAATTGACAAGCGAATTTCAAAGGTGGTACCCGCCACGTGCTCGATCCGTGGAATCAATCGAAAGCATCTGGAATCTAAAATCCTCAAGCCCCCGACTCGATCCGTGGGGTCAATCCAAAATCTCAAATCTCAAATCTAAAATCGAATGACTTCGCTGCTAATTTTGTACTCGCACTGCTGTTGCAGCGGACACTCGCCGCAGCGGGGGTTTCTTGCAGTGCAAACTGCCGCCCCAAAGTCCAGCATTCCTAGATTCCACGGCCCGACTTGCTGTTTGGGAGCAACTCGTTCTGCGGCTTCCCAAAGTTCGGGCGATCGCGATTTTACCTTACCGCCGTCAATCCCAAAAAAACGCTGCAAAATCCGAGCAACATTCGTATCGAGCACCGCTTTCGGCTGTCCGAAAGCATTAGCGCAAACCGATCGCGCAATATACTTGCCAACTCCGGGAAGTTCCAGCAACTGAGCTTCCGTGCGGGGAACGTTTCCCTGATAATTTTCTAGGATAACCAGCACCGATTCCCGCAGCTTTTGCGCCCGAAAAAAAAGACCCAAAGGCTGCAACAAACTAGCAACTTCCTCCGCAGGCGCGGCCGCTAGATCGGAGAGAGTCGGATATCGATCGACAAATTCTTGATAAATCGGAGCCACTGTAGCGGCAGTAGTTTTTTGCAGCAGGAACTCAGCCACTAAAATCGCGTAGGGGTCGCAGGTGCGCCGCCAAGGAAAATCACGGAAATTTTGCTCGGCCCAAGCTTTCAGCCGGCGGCGGAACCACCGGACTTTCCCTGCGTTCAAATGCTTTGACCCAGGCTCGACATCAGAATCAAAAACAACGGCATTTAATGCAGGCATTTGATTTTTACTTTTGAGAAGTTGCCAAGTTTATAGGGAGCATCCCAATTTGGTAAAAAGCGTTTTTTACGAGTGCGAGCGTCTCGCTCGCGGCATAGGTCGCGAGCGAGACGCTCGCACTGAATACGATCCAAATATATTATTCTGAT